>DASRUQ010000017.1:0-6358 GCA_035655355.1 Minisyncoccota bacterium | reverse complement strand
CCGGATTTGTGCCAGGCGAAAGGCATAGCCGGATATCCGACTTGGATGACCGAAGATGGCAAGAAATACGAGGGTGAGCAGGGTTTAAACCGCTTGGCGGAGATTAGCGGATGCGAACTTGTTCAGGACGATAAAAAGTAGTAAAAAACTTGCTCTTCTAGTTTAGAGCAGTTAATATTTGGCTGTAATTATGGTGCCCATGGTGTAGTGGTAACACTAAAGTTTGTGGAACTTTCATCACGGGTTCGAATCCCGTTGGGCACCCATCAGAACAAAAACTACCCACTTTGGGTAGTTTTTGCTATACTTAAAGAAAATTAACTATAATAAAAATATGGCGAAAAGAACTTCGGGATTAACCAGTAAACGTAAAAAAACACATTCCCACAAAACTAAGAAACGATTGGAAATAAAGAGGCTTATGCTGGCGGCTAAGAAAAGTAAAAGGCGTAAATAAGCTAACCCGCCCGTCCTGTGGGCGGGTTTTATTTTAACTGGTGTATAATTACCACAATGATACACAACCCAGAACCCCTGCGTTCTCTGCGCACTAAAAGCAAACCAACCCCTAATCCCAATAAGGAATACTTCAAAAGTCTTTCCAGGCTGGAGAAAATGGCTATTCTCGTAACTGACAGAATCGGCACGATGGGATTTTTTGTAATGGTGCTTTCTTGGACGGTCTTCTGGCTAATCTGGAATATCTTGGCCCCTATGGAACTGCGTTTTGACCCCTATCCGGCTTTTGTAATGTGGCTCTTTATTTCCAACATGATTCAGATTTTACTGATGCCTCTAATTATGATTGGTCAGAATTTGCAGAACAGACATGCCGAAAGGAGAGCTGAAGCGGATTTCGAAGTTAATTTAAAAGCCGAGAAAGAAATAGAAACAATTTTACAGCACCTGGAGAACCAGAATGAATCCATAGTTGAGATATTAAAACGCCTGGAGAATAAGTAGCAGTAAGTTAACTTGAAAAAAGCGATGAAAGATTTAAAGATAGAAAAGCTTATTCGCCGTGAAGTAAAAAGACAGGAGGAATCTCTTGATCTTATTGCTTCGGAAAATTTTGCTTCAGATGATGTTTTAAAAGCTCTTGGCAGCCCGCTGCAGAATAAATATTCTGAAGGCTATCCCTATAAGCGTTATTACCCCGGCAACATCTACTACGACAAAATAGAGACCATTGCCCAAGAAAGAGCTCTGAAACTTTTCGGCCTTAATCCTAAAGAATGGAGCGTGAATGTTCAGCCCTACTCCGGTTCTCCGGCTAATTTAGCCGTCTATACGGGACTAGTAGCTCCAGGGGAAACTATTATGGGCATGAAACTGGCTTCCGGCGGGCACCTGACTCACGGGCACAAGGTTTCCGCTACGGGTAAGTTCTGGAAATCTGTGCAATACGGCGTAGATGAAACCACGGGTCTTATAAATTATGAAGAGGTTCAGAGGTTAGCCGAAGAACATAGGCCCAAAATCATAGTTTCTGGCTTTACCGCTTACCCGCGCCGCATTGAGTTTCAGAAGTTCGGCGCTATCGCTAAAAGCGTCGGCGCCTATCATTTATCGGATATTTCTCATATCGCTGGCCTGGTAGCGAGCGGTGTCCACCCCTCTCCTTTCCCATATGCCGACGTCGTGATGACCACTACTCACAAAACTTTAAGAGGCCCCAGGGGCGCGATAATATTTTCGAGAATTGAAATATCTGAAGCTATAGATAGGGCGGTTTTCCCGGGGTTGCAGGGTGGCCCTCATAACAACGTAACTGCCGCTAAGGCTGTGGCATTTCTCGAAGCCTCCAAACCTGATTTTAAAAAATATTCTCATCAGATAGTTAGAAACGCAAAGGCGCTAGCCGCTGCCCTTAAAACCCACGGCTTTAAATTAGTGAGTGACGGCACCGATAACCACCTGCTTTTAATAGACATGAGGAGTATAAATTTAAACGGTCTGGACGCGGAGCATCTTTTAGAAGAAGTTAATATTATAGCTAACCGCAACTCTGTCCCAGGGGACCCGTCTCCTTTTAAGCCCTCCGGTGTCCGCATTGGCACGCCGGCTCTGACGAGCCGTGGTATGAAAGAAAAAGAAATGGCAATTCTCGCCGGACTGATACATAGTGCCGTCACTAAAAAACCAGGCGTTAAAAAAGAAGTTTTAAAGTTATGCAGAAAATTTCCGGCAAAGAAGTTTCTGAAGTTTTAATCAGTAAACTGAAAGATTTAAAAACGCCGCAGAAAATTCTGGCGGCTGTTTTAATCGGTGAAGACCCAACTTCCCTAAGTTTCCTTAAGTATAAAGAAAAAATGGCTAAGGACCTGGGAGTGGATTTCAGGCTTTATAAGTTTTCTGAAGGTCTGACGAGTGACGAGCTCCGCGATAGAATGGGAGAGATAGTAAAACAAAAGAACGTCGGTGGAGCTATAATCCAATTGCCTCTGCCGGAGAAGGTAAATAAATATTATATGCCCAATGTTATCCCCCGGGAGAAAGACATTGATGTTTTGGGCGAACGGGCTTTGGGGGCTTTTTATAACGACAGGAATGAGGTCTTGCCGCCGGCTGTAGGAACAGTTAAGGAGATACTTAGTCTGACCGGTTTTGAGCTGGAGAAGAAAAAGGTGGCCGTTGTGGGTCTGGGTAAACTTGTGGGCAAGCCTATTGCCCTCTGGCTGACCGGTAAATGCGCCGAGCTTTATCTGTTGGGGAGAGATAGTGATTTAGGACCAGTTAAAGAGGCTGATCTTGTTATAACTGGAGTCGGGAGCGCCGGGTTGATAACGCCGGCGATGCTGAAGGACGGAGCAGGCGTTATAGACTTCGGTTACTATTACTTTCCGGACGGTAGATTGTCGGGAGACTTTGATACCACTAATGATAAAGGACAGCTGAATAAGCTATCCTTTTATACTCCCACCCCGGGTGGCACCGGTCCGATTTTAATAGCTAAACTGCTGGAAAATTTCTTTATCCTTAGTAAAGAATAACTAAGCTTGAGTTTTAGGCTGAGAATCAATAGTAGCTATAACTTTTTTCTTGATGGCCTCGGTTATCTTTTTATCTTCTTTAAGTTTGTCTCTGACATTATCAAAGCCGACGCCCAGCTTCTCTCCTTCAAAAGTGTAACTGGCGCCGGATTTAGTCACTACTCCGTAATTAATTCCGGTATTCAAAACATCTCCTTCGTAAGAAATCCCTTCGCCGAAAAGTATATCAAACTCGGCTGACCTAAAAGGAGCCGAAACTTTATTTTTAACTACCTTAGCTTTAACTCGGTTACCGACAACCGCTTCACCCTTTTTTATCTGGGCAATTTTACGGATATCAATTCTAACCGAAGAAGCAAAAGGAAGCGCCCGGCCTCCTGGAGTTGTTTCCGGGTTGCCGAACATGATGCCTATTTTCATTCTGATCTGGTTGATAAAAATAATAAGAGTCTGGCTGTTGTTAGCGATGGCCGTCAGCTTCCTTAAGGCTTGCCCCATCATTCTGGCCTGCCTGCCCACATGCTGATCTCCCATTTCGCCTTCAAGTTCCGCTTTTGGAGTTAGGGCAGCCACCGAGTCAACCACTACGACAGATATCATTCCCGAACGGACTAAACTTTCTAGTATGTTTAAAGCTTCCTCACCGCTGTCCGGTTGGGAGATAAGTAAGTTATTAATGTTTACCCCGAGTCTAGAAGCGTATTCCGGATCCATAGCGTGCTCAGCATCTATAAAGGCCGCTTTCCCGCCTTGTTTTTGGGCCTGAGCTACAACATTCAAGGCTAAGGTCGTCTTACCGCTGGATTCTGGGCCGAATATCTCTACCACTCTGCCGCGCGGCAATCCTCCTACGCCGAGAGCTAAATCCAGGGAGAAAGAGCCAGTCGGTATAACAGCAACATTGGTCTTATTTACGTCGCCCAAGCGCATAATAGCTCCCTCTCCAAATTTGTCTTTCAGGCTTTGTAGAAGATTATCCAGCTCTTTATTCTCGTCTGCCTTTGTTTCTTTTTTATTTTGTTTAAGGCTCATTTAATTTTTTATTGTGTTTTGTTTTGTTGATTGTCTTGAATGACCGGTTGAGGTTCTTCGTAAACAACTTGTCTTACGATTTTAGTCTCGCGTCCCAGAAATCTGGTGGCGTCAAATTCAAAAGTGTTCAAGCCGGGGGAGAGAGTTACGTCTTTTTGGAACGTTCCGTCTTGGTTAGTATAAACTATTTCCTGATTAAGAGTGAGCTTATCTCTGGCACTCATTTTCCCGGTTATCTTCAGGGTTTGGTTTGTTGTGGTAGAGGGACTTTCTGAGAGATTAACCTGTAGAGTTGGAGTGCCCATAATATCGTTGATTCTAAGTCCTAAAAAGATTAGTAACCCGGCAACAATGACTGTTCCGACTACAAAATTCTTATTTATCTTTTGAATAGCAAAACGGTTCATAGGAAGCCTATCCTTGCCTCCGGAGCTTCTGATTTCCATACTTTCCCGGTAAGCCCCCATAATAACTTCGTTCTCCACGCCCAGCGCGGCGGCAATCTTAATAAGGTAACCTCTGACATACGGCTTAGCTGGCAGTTCTTTAAAGTTGCCCTCTAAGAGAGCGGTGATAAAACGAGTCGGAATATTGGTAACGTAGCTTAGTTTCTCAGGATTAATACCTCTTTCTGCCAAGAGTTCTCCGAGTAATTCCGATATTCCTTTTTGCCACTCTCTATTCATCTTTAGTTACATATACCTCTCTCGGTTTAGCCCCTTCGCCGGGGCCGATCAGGTTTTTAGACTCCATTATATCCAAAAGCCTAGCAGCCCTAGCATAACCGACTTTAAGCCTTCTTTGAAGGAGGGAGGCTGAAGCCTTTTGAGCTTCCTTAACTACTTCTAAAGCCTCGTCAAACAAATCGTCATCCTCATCGCTTCCCATGTAGTTATTAAAAGTTTCCTTGCCGTTATTCTCCGGGATTCCTTCTTCTGGAGCTCCGCTCAAGCTCTCCGGATTTTCGGGATTATTCTGAGTTATAAAGTCGGCTACCTTTTTAATTTCTTCATCAGTTACATAAGTTCCCTGAATTCTCTTGGGCTTGGAGATTTCTCCGGAGATGAAGAGCATATCTCCGCCTCCTAAAAGTTTCTCGGCTCCAGCCATATCCAAAATAGTTCTGGAGTCAATCTGGCTCGCGACCTGTAGGGCAACCCTGGAAGTGATGTTGGCTTTAATCAGCCCGGTAATGACTTCTACCGATGGTCTTTGAGTAGATACTATTAGGTGTATGCCCGTGGCTCTCGCCATTTGAGCCAGTCTCACGACAAGGCCTTCTATATCTCTGCCGTGGGAAATCATTAAATCAGCCAGCTCATCAATTACAATAACAAGGTACGGCATTAGGTCTTCTTTCTTTTTGTCGTTGTAACTCGCGATATCACGGCACCCGGCTTTGAGTAGAACTTCGTAACGTCTTTCCATTTCGTTCACGCCGAACCTCAAAGCCGCCACAGCCTTTTTACCGTCAGTAATAACCGATGAAACCAAATGAGGCAAGCCTTCGTAAACCGAAAGCTCTACTCTCTTCGGGTCTATCAGTATCAGCCTTAGAGTTTCGGGTGAGTTTTTATAAAGCAGGGAAATCAAAAGAGATTGTATAGTTACTGACTTACCGCTCCCCGTGGCGCCAGCGATGAGTAAGTGCGGCATCTTGGCCAGGTTGGTGAATATTGGGTCACCGGAAACATCGCGTCCCAGGGGGAAACTAAGGGATGGAGAATTGGCGAATTCCCCATAGTTCAACAAACCACCCAGACGTACAATACTGCCTACTTTATTGGGAACCTCGATGCCTACCAATGACTTGCCGGGGATAGGAGCTTCTATCCTGATAGGGTGAGTAGCGAGGGCCAAGGCCAAGTCCTGGTTTAGGGCTGTAATCCTGGATAACTTTACTCCTTCAGCCGGTTTCAAAGTGTATCGTGTCACTTTGGGCCCAATTGTTATCTCTCCCATTTCTACCGGCATACCGAAACTCTCCAGAGTTCTTTTAATAATATTGGCATTAGCCTTCAGATCTCCTACGGTCGGTTTGTCACTTGTTGCTTTGAGTAAGCTTAACGGCGGGAAAACATAATTAGTTTTAATAGCGTGCCTGGGTTTGAAAGTCTCTTTATCCTCTTTTTTGTCTTCTTTCCCTTTACCCTCCTTATATTCGGCAACTTCCGTATGTTCTCCCGTTATCGGGGTTACACCCGGAGCTTCCGGTATTATTATCCTTGGTTCTTCGGCCAACTTCTTAATTTCTTCGTTCTTTTCACCATTACCGAAGAACATTTCCTTATTCAACTTAATTGGAGTGTTGAAGGTAGCAATGAGAGCAGCCA
>DASRUQ010000016.1:0-2820 GCA_035655355.1 Minisyncoccota bacterium | reverse complement strand
TGCCACTTTGGAAAGGCGGGAGTTCTGGGCCACATAAGTTTCCAAACCAATTATCGGTTTAATGCCTGATGCTTTTGCTTTCTTATAGAACTCCACAGCCGCGTACATGTTGCCGTGGTCGGTGACGGCGACAGAATCCATGCCGAGTTCTCTGACGCGGTTAACCAACGCGTCAACTTTACTGAGGCCATCCAAAAGGGAGTAGTGGGTGTGGGTATGGAGATGAGAGAATTTGGGCATAATTACAATGAATACTACAATTTCCAATTTAAAATTTCCAATGAAATTTAAATGTCTTAATTTAAAGGAGTTTGTTACGTTGAAAATTTAGTCATTCATTTTAAATTTTGAATTATAAATTTATACTTACTCCATGTATGTCGTTGGAATTGATGAGGTGGGGCGGGGGTCTTTGGCGGGTCCCGTGGTAGTGGCCGCGGTTGCTTTACCGGCAGGAGCGAGGTTCAAAGATCTTAGAGATTCTAAAAAACTTTCTGCTAAAAAAAGGGAAGAGTGGTTTGCTTATGTGAAAGTTGAAAGCATTGCCTATATGACGGCCCGAGTCTATCCCAAGGGAATTGATACCATTAACATTTCCGGAGCTGCCAACTTAGCCGCCAGAAAATCGTTCCTGAGGCTTTTAGAAGTTTTAGGTGGTAAGAAACAAAAAGATCTTAAGATATTTCTTGATGGCGGGTTATATCTTTCTAGGGAAAAGGTATTCCTAAAAAAGTTTTACCCCAAAACAGTCATTAAAGCCGATGAAAAGATAAATGCCGTCAAATTAGCTTCTATTGTCGCCAAGGTTACGAGAGACAGATATATGATAAAGTTACACGAATATTATCCTCGCTACGGGTTTGATATTCATAAAGGGTACGGGACAAAATCGCACATCAAAGCCATAAGGAGGCATGGTTACTCTGATGCGCATAGGAAAAGCTTTAGAGTTAAATGATAATTCTCAAATATCAAAAATCAAATATCAAAAATCAAAGTGACAGTTTAAAATGCTAAAATTTTATAACTTTGGTTTGTCATTTTCCATTTTGACTTTTAAATTTTCAATTGTATAATAATCTTTATGGGTGGCGTACCGGTAAAACATCATACAAAGTCTAAGGTAGGGAGACGAAGAAGCCATTTGGCCAGGAAACCAGTTATGTTAGCCGCCTGTCCGAAATGCAAAGCGCCTCAGCTTCCTCACCGCGCTTGTAAGCAGTGCGGTTATTATCCTTCCAAGTCTAATTCAAAAAAATAAGGCATGGCTGCCAGACAACTCGGTAGGGCTTTAGTACTCCAAACTTTATACGAGTGGGATTTTTATGAACGCTCGATGGATTTTGAAGATGCCCTCAACAGAAACATAGAAGAATTTGCCCCGGGATTTAGTGAAAAAGATTTCGTGGTAAAACTAGCCGAAGGAGTTAAAGACAAGCTTAATGAGCTGGATGGTATTATCACTAAATCCGCTCCAGAATGGCCGGTTAACCAGCTGCCGATAGTGGACCGCAATGTTTTGCGCATCGGTTTGTACGAACTTTTATTTTCCAATAGAGAAGAAGTTCCTCCGAGAGTAGCTATTAACGAAGCTATTGAATTGGCTAAAAGTTACGGCGGTCAGAATTCGGGCAAATTTATTAACGGAGTTCTGGGGACTATTTATAAAGAGCTGGGTGAGCCAGATCAGAAAAAAGAAGGCCACGATAAAGAGAGTAAAAAGAAGAAGCATGAATCTAGAGACCCTGCAAAATAACATAGGAAATCTTTTTAAAAGTGAGGATTTATTAAAGGAAGCTTTAACTCACCGTTCTTACGTAAATGAGAATGCTGCCTGGCCTTTCCGTAATAATGAACGCCTGGAATTTTTGGGGGATGCGGTTCTGGAGCTTTGTGTTACCGAAGATCTTTTTGAGAGATATGGGAACAGGGAAGAAGGCGATATGACTATTTATCGTGCCGCTCTGGTGAATTCCAAGATGCTTAGCCGTATTGCGAGAGAAATAGGTTTGGATAAAGAAATACTTGCCTCCAAGGGAGAAGTTAAAGAAATCGGTAACGGTGGCGGAGAAAGTATTCTGGGCGACGGAGTAGAAGCCCTCATTGGTTCTATCTACCTGGATGGGGGGTTTGAATCATCCAGAAAGTTTGTGAGGCGTTTTGTGATGGTTCATATTGAAGACGTCGTGAAAAACGGAGCTAAAGATGCCAAGAGCCAGATTCAGGAAATTACTCAAGAAAAATATAACGTTACTCCTATCTATAAAGTTATTGAAGAGTCCGGTCCGGCCCACCAGAAAATATTTAAAGTTGGTCTTTACCTCGGGGACGAGCTCCGATCCGAGGGTAGGGGGAACTCCAAGCAGAGCGCAGAATTGGAAGCCGCCGAAAAGCTCCTCCGTGTCTTAGAGCCTTAAGTTTTCTCACATACGGCACTGTGATACAATTATAATAATGACGAGGGGAATGAAAATTAAGAAGATAAGTTTTAGCAAACTTATTAAAGGCTTCACCCTCATAGAACTCGTACTATACACGGCTATCTTCGGTATCGTCTCCGGTCTTCTCTCCACTATCCTGGTCACCTCCACTAAGATCCAAACCACCCAGGTAGTCAGCACCCAAGTCTCCAACGAACTGAATCTCGTCCTCAGCACCGTTCAATCCCTGGTTAGATCAGCCTCCAACATTGAATGCGTCAACAGCACCAACTGCGCCCTATCCTCAGGCTCATACCTCAAACTCAGATTTGAAGACACCACTCAAGACCCCACCTGCGTCTATCTCCAAGGCACCCAAATCCTCCTCTCCCAAGGCCCC
>DASRUQ010000015.1:0-16939 GCA_035655355.1 Minisyncoccota bacterium | reverse complement strand
ATAGTGAGTGCCGCCCAATAACCGAATAGAGAGTTGAGACTGCCCAGAATTTCTCCGAGCCAGCCGCCCCTTCCCGGATCAAGAATATCTATTATGCCGAGGCTGGAAAGTAGCACGAATAATCCGCCAAATAATGTAGCTGTAACAATTCTTTTGGCGCCTTTGGTGAAAAGCGAGAGGCTGATGGCAATGAGAGTTGTCGGCAGCAGGTAGTAACCCAGACCCATCAATTTAATAAACCCGGTGAAAACCACTTCTCCAACGGGTCCGGCTTTATGAAATCCAGATAAGATAAAGACCACGGCTAGCCCCAGTGAGCTGACAGCGACGATGCTGGACTTAGCTTCGGGGTGGATGATATGAAAATTTTTTTCCGGTCTTTTACTCTCGGATTTCTTCTTAGCCATAAAGGAGTTTTTACTATACCCTTAAATTACACATCAAAACAGGTTAAAATTCAATTGATGAAATCAGGCATTTTCGGAGCTTACGACGTGAGAGGGGTCTACCCCAAAACTATTAACGAAGATATTATCGGTAGAGTAGGCTTCTCGGCCGCCAAGCTCCTTCTCGGCGGCAATAAAAAAGGGAGCTTAGTAGTGGGGCACGACGCCCGCCTTAGTTCTCTAAAGCTTTACCGAGCCTTAATAAATTCGATTCAAAAAGCCAGCCCCAAGTCTAAACTACATTTAGCGGGGTTTATTACTACCCCAGAGATGTCGTTTTTGGTTAACCACTTAAAATCGGACGGAGGGATGATGGTTACGGCCTCTCATAACCCGAAACAATACAACGGAGTCAAGTTCGTTAAGAAAAAAGGTGTTCCCGTGAACGGCGAAGAAATCTATGCGATATACAAAAAGTTACGTTAGATTTTTAAATAAGTTTATAGAAGTTAAAGAACCTTTAAGGGTTGTTTTTGATTCCTCCAATGGTTCGACTGGCCCGGTTCTGCGCGAGCTTTTTGGTAAAAAGAAAAATAAGTATATTAAAGCCGTATTTATTAATGCCAAGCCCGACGGTAATTTTCCAGCCGACGGGCCAAACCCAATTGCTCCAGGAGCTAAAGAACAATTGCAGCGTGTCGTTATGAACAGCAAAGCAGACTTCGGAGTTATTTTTGACGCCGACGGAGATAGAATTTTCTTCGTTGATAACAAAGGCAGGGCCTTAGATACGGATATTATTTTTATTCTGCTCTCATCCCTTTTTAAAGGGCCGTATCTCGTGGATTCCGCCCTTGGTTCGGTGCCGTTGCGCTGGTTAAAGCCCGGCTTAAAAATAAACGAGACTCGCACCGGCCATTATTTCATTAAAAAAGAAATGAGACGCAGAAAAACTGAATTTGCCTGCGAGCAGTCCGGCCATTATTATTTTAAAGATTTTTTCTTTGCCGACTCGGGGATTATGGCGGCGGTTTTCGCCATTAACCAAGTTTCTAAATTAAAGTCTCAAAAACTTTCGCTCTCCGAGTGGGCGGACAATTTGCCTTATGTCTGTAACGGTGTGAGCTTGAATCTGAAAACTAGTGACCCAGCAGGTTTTATTACCAAGGTTAAGAAACTTTACTCAGCCTCAAAATTCAAGATCTCGCGGCAAGACGGTTTTAGTTTTTATAATAACCAAATTTGGATTAACATTCGCGCCTCTAACACCGAACCATTGGTCAGGATCCGCTTAAAAGGCAAAGATGAAACGGCGGTCAAGCACGAGTTAAGCCGTCTCAAATCTGCTTATAAAGCTAAGTAATCAGCAACTTATTGAGGTGATTTGCCTGCATTTCCCATTTAATCTATAGTGACTAGCATCGCTTTCTTTTATGGATAATCTTAAGTTCAACAGTTATGGAGGGAGTAAACTCACCGCCGCTGAGGTGGTTGGTGAAGTCATAGACTTTATGAATCAGGCTCCCGATTACGCCTACAAAGTAATGGTAGGCACCGATTCGCAGCTTTACGATACAACCAAAGCCGATTTTGTCACCGCCGTCGTAGTGCACCGCCTGGGCAATGGCGGCAGATATTTTTGGAGAAGGGAAGAGCTCTCCGGTTTTCACACCTTAAGAGACAGGATGCTTCGTGAAGCTTTAATGTCTTTGGACATAGCTAAAGACATTCTTGCTTCATTAAAAAGCCAAGAAGCGCCGGAATTCAGTTTTGAGATTCACATTGATGTGGGCCAAAACGGTGAAACCAAAGTTATGATTCACGAACTTGTCGGGATGATTAGAGCCAATAACTTTGAGGTTCGCACCAAGCCAGAAAGCTATGCCGCTTCATCGGTGGCGGATAAATGTATCTAAGGAAGCCATGAAAGACAGGTTAGTAATAGATATTGAAACTAAAAATACCTTCTCCGATGTTGGAGGTAAAGAAAATCTCAAAGATTTGGATGCCTCTTTGGTCTGTGTTTATTCTTACGACAAACAGGAGTTTTTCTCTTTCAGGGAGGATAGAATCAAAGAGCTCTCTCCTATACTGCAAAACGCCGGTCTTGTTATAGGTTTTTCCATTAACCGTTTTGATATGCCAATCTTAGACAAGTATTTTAATTTCAAAGTTACTGCTTTGCCAACCCTGGATCTATTGGAAGAAATTGAAGAATCTTACGGCAGACGCATTGGCTTGGACCTTTTGGCTAAAACTAATCTGGGCATCGGTAAAACGAACCATGGGCTTGATGCAATCCGCTTCTATAACGCAGGCGACTGGGAATCACTCGAAAAATATTGTCTTAACGATGTTCTTATAACCCGCGATTTATACGAACTGGCTAAGCGTCAGGGTTACCTGATGGTTCCGGAAAAATGGAGTGATAGATTAAATAAAGTCGTTTTAACCCTTAAAGATGAAGTTGAAGAAGCTAACACACTCTTCTAAGAAGAGGGAAGAAATTTATCTGGATTATTCGGCTTCTTCGCCGATGGACCATCGCGTCTTAGAGGCCATGAAACCTTACTTTTCACAGGACTTCGGCAACGCCGGTTCTCTGCATTCTTTCGGCCAGCGCGCTCAGGCTGGAGTTGATAAGGCCAGAGAAATAATTGCGGATAGCCTGGGAGCCAAGTTTAATGAAATAATTTTTACCGGCTCGGCCAGCGAAGCCAACAACCTGGCTATCCGGGGAAGCATTAGAAAATCCGGTTTTAAAAAGCCCAGACTCATAGTGTCTGCCATAGAGCACGAGTCGGTTATTGAAACCGCGATGGACCTGGAAAGCCAGGGTGTAGATGTTGTCTACCTTGGGGTAAATAACGAAGGCTTTATTGATCCTCAGGAGGTTGCGGATAACTTAAACGAAGAAACCGTAATGGTTTCTCTTATCTCTGCTTCCAATGTTGTGGGCACGGTTGAGCCAATTAAAGAAATTGCCGAAGTGGTTAAGCGCTTCAGGGGCAATAAAAATTATCCTTTACTTCACACCGATGCTGTCCAAGCCTTCCAATATTTGGATTGTAACGTGGACCATCTAGGGGTAGATATGATGACTATCTCGGGCCAGAAAATCTACGGCCCCAAAGGAATCGGGGTCCTCTATATTAGGGACCTAGAGAAAAGCGGTTATAAAAAGGTCCGGCCGGTTATAACCGGCGGGGCTCAAGAGTACGGTCTGCGCGCCGGTACGGAGAATGTTCCGGCTATTGTTGGCTTAGGTAAAGCCGTGGAGCTGATTCTGAAAAACAAAGACAAAGAAGCTAAGCGCATTACTTCTCTGCGGGATTACTTCTGGAAAAAGCTGAAAGCGGGCTTGCCCGAACTCCAGCTGAACGGTTCTTCGCTTGGCGTTCATCGCCTGCCCAATAACCTTAATATATATTTCCCAGAGAGGGGGGACTTGCAGGAGCTTATTATAAAAATGGATTTGGCTGGTATCGCAGTGTCATCCGGTTCGGCTTGCTCCACTAAGAGCTCCAAAGATTCTTACGTAGTAGCGGCCTTAGGGCACAAAGAGAACCGTTCCCGCTCCAGTATTCGTATTTCTTTAGGCAGACCTGTGAATAAAAGCCAAGTTGACGAGGCTCTTAAAAAAATTATAATTTCATTTAAATGAACAAAAGAATTTTAGGTTTTATTTTCGCTATTTTTATCCTCGGCGCCGTTTCGGGGGCAGTCTTAAATTCCCCTCAAGCTTCGGCTAATTTCATTCAGGATTTATTTAATAAATATATCCCCAACCTTCTTACACCCAAGCCAAACGCCGGTACCGACACTACGCCCGCTCCAACCCCAACTCCCGCTCCCGCCCCTGGCACAACTCCTGCGCCTGTAACTATTTACGCCCCCACGGTTGATTATGAACAGGCGGTAATAAAGGCGGTTGATGATTCTTCTAAAAGCGTTGTTTCTATAATTATCTCTAAAAATGTGCCAATTATCGAGCAGTGTCCCTACAACCCATTCTCTAATCTTTCTCCAGATTTACAGAATCTTTTTGGGGGAGGCATTCAATATTACCAGCCCTGTCAAAAAGGCACCCAGCTTCAAAAGGTTGGCGGCGGCAGCGGTTTTATAGTTTCTAGCGATGGTTTGATTCTTACCAACAAACACGTGGTGGCTGATACTGCCGCCGAATATACAGTTATCACCTCTAACGGCAAAAAATATCCCGCTAAAGTTTTAGCCAGGGACCCTTCTCAAGATTTGGCTGTTATTAAAATTGAGGCAACAGATTTAACCGCCGCCAAGATAGGGAACTCGGATTCCATTAAGCTTGGCCAAACGGCTATAGCTATCGGTTATTCTCTTGGAGAATTCAGCAACACGGTTTCCGTCGGCGTTATTTCGGGATTAGCGAGAACTATTACCGCCGCGGGCAGTCAATTCGGCACGGAAACTCTACAGGGAGTGATTCAAACTGACGCGGCCATTAATCCGGGCAATTCCGGCGGACCGCTTTTGAATCTTAAAGGCGAAGTTATTGGAATTAATACCGCGGTTGCTTCGGGTGCTCAAAGCATTGGCTTTGCTATCCCTATCAATCGAGCTAAGAAAGACATCAAGTCGGTTAGCTCCACGGGCTCCATTAAAGTTCCTTATCTTGGAGTGAGATACGTCACTATTGACGCGGATATCGCTAAATCCAAGAAACTTGCGGTTACTGAAGGCGCCTTAATTAACTCCGATGATGCCAATCCAGCCATCGTGCCCAATTCTCCAGCCTCTAAGGCAGGTATTATGAGCGGGGATATTATTACCCGATTCGGTAATACGACAGTTAATGCCGACCATCAACTGGGCGATATTATCCAAAACTACAACATTGGTGATGTTGTTGACGTGAAGATACTCCGGGGTTCAGAAACACTTAATCTTAAGATAACCCTTGAAGAAAGGGCTTGAGTCTGGTAAGTAGTAACGAGAGAAATAAAGGGTGTCAGGCTCTGTGTTGCGCCGTTCCTGCCTGCCGGATTCCCCTTCCTAGCTAACCGCAATAAGGTATAATTAACTAAATGAATTCTTTTAATAATAAATTTACAATTAAATCTCAAGAAGCGCTTCAAAACGCTCAGGATTTGGCTACAGCCCAGAGTCACGGTGAATTCAAGGCCCTCCATCTTCTTTCAGCTCTGATTAATGATTCCAGTTCTCTCGTGAGCCCAATGATCAGCAGCGCGGGAGTTAACATTGAGCTTCTGGATAAGGATATCAATAATGAACTTAAAAAATTTCCTAAGGTTTTCTCCGCGAACTCCATAGGCCAGCTTTATCTTTCACAGGAAGTGATGAAAGTTATCGACCGGGCCGCCAAAGTGGCTACCGCCAACCGCGACGAATTTATTTCCTGCGAACATTTATTTCTCTCTATTCTGGATGTCGATTCCCAAGCCAAAGCGCTTCTTGAGCAATTCGGTTTAAAGAGAGAAAATGCTCTGCGGGCTTTTTCTAAGTTGAGGGGGAGTACCAGGATTACCGACGAGACACCCGAGAGCAAATTCCAAGTTTTGGAAAAATATGCCATTAATCTTACAGCCAAAGCCGCCGCCGGAAAGTTAGACCCGGTTATAGGCCGAGATGAAGAGTTAAAGAGACTGATTCAAATTCTTTCTCGCCGGACCAAGAATAATCCCGTCTTAATTGGTGAGCCTGGCGTTGGTAAAACCGCTATTGTTGAAGGTTTGGCTCAGAAAATGTTGAGTGGCGATGTGCCAGAATCCTTGAAGGGCAAGGAAGTTATTATGCTTGATTTAGGGGCTTTAATCGCGGGTACTAAGTTTAGGGGAGAGTTTGAGGACAGACTCAAAGCCTTTATTAAAGAGATACAAAATTCTTCGGGTAACATTATTCTTTTTATAGACGAGATTCATATGATTGTGGGCGCCGGTGCCGCCGAAGGAGCAGTGGACGCTTCTAATCTTTTAAAGCCTGCTCTCGCGAGAGGTGAACTGCATGCTATTGGCGCCACCACTATCCGTGAGTATCAAAGATATATTGAGAAAGATTCGGCTCTAGAGAGAAGATTCCAGCCAGTTATGGTAGAAGAACCGTCCATTGAAGACAGCGTGACTATTCTGCGCGGTCTTAAAGAAAAGTATGAAATTCACCATGGCCTCCGTATTAATGACGAAGCCATCATAGCTGCCGTTAATTTATCGGCCCGCTATATCACCGACAGATTTTTACCGGATAAGGCAGTTGATGTCATAGATGAAGCCGCCGCCATGAGGAAGATTGAAATGGAAAGTCTGCCTGCTGAAATTGACAGGCTCAGACGGGAAATCATTTCTTTGGAAATTGAAAAGACATCTTTATTAAACGAAGGCAGAGAGACCAAGACTTCCAGGCGCGTTAAAGAAATAGATAAAACTCTCAAATCGATCAAGGAGAGAAACGAAGAGCTTACTACCGAATGGCAGGCCGAAAAAATGATTTTCGAGAAACTGAACAATCTTCGTGAAAAAGGCGAAGGGTTAAGACGCGCTAAAGATGTTGCCGAGAGAGAAAATAATCTGGAGCGGGTAGCTCAGATTATCTACGGCGAGATGCCGGCCGCCAAAAAGGAGTACGAACTTTACGAGAAAAAATATTTTTCTTCCGACAAAAAGAAAACCAAGAACTCTTTTGTTAGGGAGGGCGTGAATAAAGAAGATATTGCGAGAGTCGTTTCCCGTTGGACCAGTATCCCGGTAGCTAACATTATGGAGTCCGAATCGGAGAAGTTGGTGCGTATTGAAGAAGCTCTCCGTGAAAGAGTGGTAGGCCAGGACGAGGCCATCAAAGCAGTAGCTAATTCCCTAAGGCGCGCGAGAGCCGGTTTGGCCCCTATTGATCGCCCTTTAGGATCGTTTATGTTCCTCGGTCCTACCGGAGTGGGCAAAACAGAGCTCGCCAGGGCCTTGTCTCACTTTATGTTTGACGATGAAAAATCTCTCATTCGCATAGATATGTCTGAATATATGGAACGTCACTCGGTAGCTCGTCTTATCGGTTCACCGCCGGGCTATGTTGGCTATGAAGAGGGAGGACAGCTTACCGAGATAGTCCGCCACCGTCCCTACAGCCTCATCCTTTTTGATGAAATAGAAAAAGCCCACCCCGAGGTTTTTAATATCTTACTTCAAGTGCTGGATAACGGCCGCCTGACCGACGGCAAGGGCAAGACTGTCAATTTTAAGAATGTTATCATCATTATGACTTCTAACGTCGGCAGTGAAATCTCCAAAGAAATGGCTAAACTTGGTTTTGTGACCACCTCCGTTGCTCAGGCGAAGAGTGAGGAGGAAGGCTACAAATTAAGACTGGATAATGCCCTAAAATCACAATTCAGGCCAGAGTTCTTAAACAGAATTGATGATATTGTAATTTTCCACCCGCTTAACAAGCACGACATCGGCGAGATAGTGGATATCCAATTTAATGATGTTAAAGAAAGGCTTAAAGAAAAGGGTATTGCCGTGACTATTGAACCATCGCTCAAAAAGTATATCGTGGATAACGGCTTTAGTCCCGAATATGGAGCCCGCCCCATTAAACGCCTAGTCCAGAAAGCAATTTTGGATAAGCTGGCCGATAGTATTATCAGAGGAAATATTAAAGATGGCAGTCATATTCGCATCAGTTTCGAAGAATCAGACGTTAAGATTAGCGTTTGAGTCTTTTCTCTTCGCTATCTCCGCTTATTGGTTTAGATCTGCCGGCGGCTTTTGGGCCGGTTTGGCAGTAGCGCTATTCTTTGCTTACGCCTATTTCCGCCCTATTTCTCAAAGTTTAAGATTCCTTATAGTTTCTTTTACGCTTCTCGCTTACTGTTTCCTTTTTCCTAATCTTGGGTCTCTGGAAGCGCTCTTTGCCTTTTCCCTGGGAGCGCTGATGTATCTGCTGGTAGGGGTTAAAGACCTTCTTTTTATAAAAAGAAAAGAAACCACCCAGCTTCTTTACTCCCTGATTTTCTTTATGGGAGCCTATCTCTATTTTTCCAACGTTTCTCTAGTGGGCCAGCTCGGGCTGTTTTTCTTCTCTTTGTTCCTCTTCAGGGAACTTTATATTCTTTTATCCGATGGGTCGCGTAACGGCCAGATGCTGGTAGCTATAGTCTCGTCTCTTATAGGAGTAGAACTAGCCTGGGCTTTGGAACTTTTACCTCTTTCTTCCTCCTCGGCTTCAATTATAGTTACTGCGGCAGTATTCATAGCCAACGATATCTTTATGGCTTATAAACTAGGCACTATTGTCGAGAAAACTTTACGCCGTGAAATAGCCACTGTTATAGCTCTCTCACTCATTATCCTCATTTTCTCCCGCTGGAGTCTCTCTTAAGAGGCTTTGCCCCACCAAACTCACCGCGCCCCCGGCTCTTTTGACAAGCCGTGGGGGCAAAGCGTATCATTGTTAAAAGTCAATGAAAATTTTTGTAACAATTAATTATGATATACCAACCATTAGTGCTGGCGGGCTTAGCGATTTTAGGAATAGCGATAGGCTACTTTATTCGGGAGCAAATAGCTGTCAGACGAACTAACTCTCTAGAAAATAAAATAAAAGAAAATCTTTCCCGAGCTAAGAACGAAGCTCAGGATATTGTGCTTGAGGCCAAAAACAAGGCCGTCTCACTTCTCGATGAAGTAAAGAAGGAAGAAAAAGAACGCAAATCATCTCTAGACAAGGTTGAGGGGAGACTTGTTAATAAAGAAGACGAGCTTAGTAAGTTGGAGAAAGAACTTCGGGCCGGAACCGGTAAACTTTCCGAAGAATCCAAAAAGATTGAAGAAGCTGGCGCGGCCGTTGATCTCTTAAGGGATCAAGTGAAAGGTGAGCTCTCTAGAATCAGCGGACTCACTCCCGAACAGGCTAAAAACAAGCTTATAGAGGAAATACAGGACAGGCACAAGGAAGAGCTGGTCCATATGATTCAAAAACTTTCCCATGAAAGGAAGGAAGAAGTAGAAAAGAAAGGACTGGATGTCATTACTACAGCCATTCAGCGCTATGCCCGTACCCATGTCTCGGATTTAACTACTTCGGCTTACACTCTGCCGTCGGAAGATCTGAAGGGTAAAATTATCGGCCGTGAGGGCAGGAACATTAGAGCCCTAGAAAGGCTGACCGGCACGGAATTAATCATAGATGAGAGTCCTAATACTCTTATTATTTCTTCTTTCGACCCTTTGCGCCGCGAGATAGCCCGTCTCACCCTGGAGAAACTTATTAAAGACGGCAGAATTCAGCCTGCTAAGATTGAAGAAAAAGTTGAAGAGGCTAAAGCTGAGATGGAAAAGAGAATGGAAGAGATCGGTGAAGAAGCCGCTTTCGAGGTAGGTGTCTACAATTTACCCAAAGAAATTATTCAATTGCTGGGGCGGCTTAACTTCAGAACAAGTTTTGGGCAGAATGTTTTGACCCACTCCCTGGAGATGGCTCATATTTCCGGTATGATCGCGGCCGAGCTCGGCGCTGATGTTGAAGTTTCTAAAGCCGGAGCGCTCTTACACGACATCGGCAAAGCTATAGACCACGAAGTCTCCGGTACTCACGTTGACCTAGGCAGGAAAATTCTTAAGAAATACGGCATTAGCGATGCCATTATAGCCGCTATGCAGTCCCACCATGAGGAGTATCCCTTTGCCAGCCCGGAATCATTTATTGTCACTGCCGCGGACGTTTTATCGGCTGGCAGGCCGGGAGCGAGACGGGGGACTATGGAAAACTACGTTAAGCGTCTGGAGGACTTGGAGAAGATTGCCAGTAGTTTCCCCGGTGTTAAAGAATCTTATGCTGTTTCGGCTGGCCGCGAACTTCGTGTTTTCGTGGTTCCCGAAAAGATTGATGATTTTAAAGCCCTCCAATTGGCCCGCGACATTGCTATTAAGATTGAGTCCGAGCTTAAATACCCGGGAGAAATCAAAGTTAATGTCATCAGAGAGATCAGGGCTGTTGAATATGCTAGGTAATTGCCCCTTATCCCGCTTGTTTGCTATAATCTAGCCATAGTTAAAAGGTCGAGTAAGAACACATTTATAGACAACACATTATGAAGAAGCAAGATTTAGTCGAAGCCGTGATGAGCGCTGCTGGTTTGGAAACCAAGAAGCAGGCTGAAATGGCGGTAGATGGTCTTTTCGACGCTATCGTAAAGAGCCTCAGTAAAGGCGAAGAAGTCGCTGTAACTGGCTTCGGCACCTTTAAGGTGGTGAAGAGGGCTGCCAGGGCTGGTATTAACCCCAAGACTGGTGAGAAGATTCAGATAGCCGCTAAGACTGCTCCTAAATTTAGAGCTGGTAAACTCCTCAAGGAGGCTGTCCAATAAACTAGAATACTTTGTGCAATGAATAATCCCGCAGTAATGCGGGATTATTCATTTCTGCTCTATATTTGTTATTTATTTTAGGCCGAGGTATTTCTTTAAATCTTTCCCTATCTGTAGGAAAATGCCGTAAGTGTTTTTAACGTTTTGTAGACTCTTTGATGTTAAATCTCCCGGGTCTTTAGGTTCTTCTATGGCTTTGGTCTTATCTGCCGCCCCTCCCATCTGTTGAGTTATTATATCTTCCTGAGTTACATCTTCGGCCTTGATGGGCTCTGGAGTAGCTGGAGTCAGAATTATAGCCGCGGCTTCTTGCTGGTATTTATCCGCATCATCTAAAAGTGTCTGGGCTTCTTTAAGCTTGTCGGCGAAAATGCCGGTTTTTAAATAACCAAGTTTTTCCAATCTGGAGATGTCTCCGCTTATTTTATTTAATCTGGTCTTGCCAGTCTTAACGATATCGGCGGCATAGAAAAGAATAGTGAAATTAGCAATCTTTTTTATTTCTGGGTTATAGGTAACATCTCTGTAATTTTTCAGTTCTTCGGCCAGTGCCTTAGCATCATCGTTGGTTTTAACGTCGGCCAACTTTTCAGACATATCGGTGTAGTAAAAGGAAAAGCTACCCAAGGATTTTTGATACTCTGTTTTTAAGATTTTCTCTTGGCTCTCATCATCAAACTTAGGGAGCTTTTCTAATCTATCCTGCAGCTTGGTTATCTCGTCAGTTGATAGTTTTAAGACGTTTTTAATGATATTTAGCCTGGCCTCTAGCTCCTTTTCATCCTTCGCGGGTCCGCTTATAGAAGCATCATCTTTAATTTGAATAAGCTGGCTAACGTTGTCGGTCACGGGCTTTGCCTGTTCTGCCGGCGCATCTGTGGCTAAAGCCACTGGCGTCCCAAAGGTCCCGATAACCACCATTACGGTTAATATGTATTTCCAGTATTTCATTATTGAGAAGCCTCTTCTAAAGCTCGGTCGATATCCGAATTTTTGGGGTTATTGTTATCTACAGGAGCGTCTGTTGGAATAGCTTCTAAAGTAGCCGAAGTTTTTGTGTCGGGAATGTTGTAATATCTCACTTCATTCAGTTGTATATCTATATCTTTAGAAGCCGCTCCAGCTTCGGTAATAATACCTTCGGTGTCCACGCCGGGAGCGAGGTTATTAAAAACAATAGTGCGGAGTATTCCGGTAGCTCCGCCTAACATTATTAAAACTGCCGCGGCGCTCATAATAGTAGAAAGCCCTAGACTCAAACTTTCCCAGATAACGCCTCTGCCGAATTGCTTTGGCTGGGTAGCATAAAAACTTTTTGGGGTAGATAAAATAGCTGCTCTCGATTGAGCTGCGTATTCGCGTCTCGGAGTAATCTCCCGAAGCGTTTGTAGATTTTTTAATAAATCTTTAGACATTTTCTTCTTTACTTTCTACAATATTCTTTAAATTTTTGATGGCGCGATGTTGAATGACTTTTACCGCTCCTTCACTTTTCCCTATAGCTTTGGCAATGTCCTTAAGGGGCAGGTCTTCTACGAATCTCATAATAATCACATCTTGTTCTACCTCTTTTAACTTCTTGATGGATTCCACGAGTCCTTGCCACTCTAGGCTGCGTTCGGTGTCTTCTTCCAGGGAATTATCTTTAGCCAAGTGAACCTCGTTTACGTCCTCCGTGCTTACCTCCAGCTTAACGCCGCGGTAATAATCCACGGTTATATTTCTCGCTATCCTGTAGAGCCAAGATCCGAACGAGTAACCCCGGAAGTCATATTGCTCTATGTTCTCCCAGGCCTTCAAAAACGCTTGATGGGTGAGATCTTCGGCCTCCTCACGATGGCTTACTTTAAGCAGGACGAACCTGTAGATCTTCGGCAGGTAGTAATCATAAAGTGAGCCAAAAGCCTGAATCTCCCCATCTTGCGCTTTTTTAACTAGATTTTGTTCGTCCTCTAACATATAAAACGGGTTTTATGCCCTCTTAGTTACTGAATTTTCTGAGGTTTCCTAGTTCTTACTGGGTGGCCTCCTTGAGGGGGTCTTCGCTTGAAGACTGGCTTCCGCCGTCCCCATTAAAGATAACGCTTGATTCCTGATCTAATCCCTCGAAAGACTTAAGCTCTGGGGCGGGTTTTTCAGTCTCTTCCTGAGTTTTTTTAACCTCTGGTTGAGCCTTTATCGGTTCGCTTACGGTAGCGGCAGCCGGAGAGTCTCCCTTAGCCTGAATTCCGCCAGTCTTGAAGTAAAAGTAAGCCCCGAGTGTTATTACCGACGCTATTACTAAAACGCCGACTATCTTTTTCATCAGACAGATTTTAGCAGATTTTAGGGTTTTTATCAAAGGTAGAAAATAACGCAAGGTAAATGTATTATCTACTGTGTTGATGAGAAACTCTAAAGAAAAGAAAGTAAGATTGCCCCTTCACTTCAGGCCGGAAAGGTATAAGATCTCGCTTCACCCGGATTTAGAAAAGGCTTCGTTTGCCGGCGAGGAAGTTATTGAGTTTCGGCTAAGCAAGTCGGAGGATAAGATAATTTTACACTCAGACGAGTTGGCGGTTCGCGCGGCCGAAGTAAAAATTGAAGAAAAAACTTTTAAGGCCAGTAAAATATCCTATGACCGCAAATCGGAGACAGTTATTTTTTCTTTTCCGCGAAAACTTCCTAAAGGGAAAGGAGAACTTAGTATTACTTTTGACGGGGTATTAAACAGTAAGATGCGCGGCTTTTATAGGAGCCGTTACGAGATAGGTGGTAAAGAGTATTTTATGGCTACAACTCAGTTTGAGCCGACTCACGCCAGATATGCCTTCCCTTGTGTCGACGAACCGGCGGTCAAGGCCGTCTTCGATGTCACTTTAATAATTCCCAAAGACCATACAGCTATCTCCAACACTATTCCTTCCGCTGTCCGCGAACACGAATCCGGCTACCAAATGGTGGATTTTGTTGCTACGCCAAAGATGTCTACATATCTTGTGGCTTTTATCGTGGGCAAGTTTGAATGGGTAGAGAAAGAAACCACTGGAGGTACTATGGTTAGGGTTTTTGTAACTCCCGGCAAGAAAAAGCAAGCCGATTTTGCTCTGCAAGTTGCCGTCAAGGCGCTGGCTTTTTACGAAAATTACTTCGGCATTAAATACCCCTTGCCCGTTCTGGATATGATAGCTATCCCGGATTTTGCCTCCGGGGCCATGGAGAATTGGGGAGCGGTAACCTATCGGGAAACAGCCATTCTCTTTGATGCCGATAAGTCTTCTACGGCCAGCAAGCAGTGGATAGCCCTTGTTATTGCTCACGAATTGGCTCACCAGTGGTTTGGTAACCTTGTTACCATGGAGTGGTGGACCCATCTTTGGCTGAACGAAGGTTTTGCCTCTTATATAGAGTATTTGGCAGTGGATAAAATTTTCCCCGAGTGGGATATCTGGACGCAATTCGTGCATTCCGATTTGGGTCAGGCCATGAGTTTGGACTCTCTTCGAAACACCCACCCCATAGAAGTTACCGTCCACCACCCATCGGAGATAGGTGAAATTTTTGATGCCGTGAGTTATTCCAAAGGAGCCTCGGTCTTAAGAATGTTGGCGGATTATCTGGGCGAAAAAAATTTCCGGGATGGTTTGCGCCGCTACTTAAAGAAGCATTCATATTCTAACGCTTCAACCGAGAATCTCTGGTCTGCTTTTGAACATGTTTCAGGGTTGCCGGTTAAAGTTATTATGGACAACTGGACCAAACAGGCCGGTTTTCCCGTAATTAAGATAGAAGAGGGTAAAAAAACAATTAAGCTGACACAGTCAAGATTTCTCTCCAGTTCTTTAGAGAGAAGGAAGTCCGAGGATAAAACAGTCTGGAGAGTTCCTATGAATATCCGCCGCGCCTCAGTTAAAAAAATCCAGACATTATTATTGGATAAAAAATTTAAGCCAATTAACATGTCTTTAAAGACAAGCGAGTGGGCTTCTTTTAACGCCGGAACTTCTGGTATGTACCGCTTAGATTACCCCACCAAAATGTTGGAGAGTTTGGAAGCTGCCGTGAAGCATAAAGCCATACCCGCGCGCGACAGATTTTCTATTCAGGATGATGCTTTTGCTCTGGCAGAATCCGGCGAGACTTCTGTTGCCCCCGCGCTGGAATTAGCCCAAGCCTATAAATATGAAGACGATTACACGGTTTGGGCCTCTCTGGCTGCTAACCTCAAAACCGTTGAGGGCCTTATTTCAGAAGAGAAGTATTTAGAAAGTTACTTCAGCTACCTCCGTGATATTTTTGGTGACGTAGCTAAAAAAGTCGGCTGGGAGGCTAAGAAAAATGAGAAACATACCGACCCCATGCTTCGTTCTTTGGCCTTGTTGGCTATGGGTCATGCGGGTGACAAGGAGACAATTAAAAAAGCTAGCGGGCTTTTTAATGAGATGAAAAAAGGTAAAGTATCTTTGAACCCAGATTTAAAAGGAGTGGTTTACGCCCTGGTTGCTAAAAACGGAGGACGTGATGAGTACGAATGGTTTATGAAGCGCCACCAGACCGAAGAGCTACCGGAAGAGAAAAACAGGCTTCTTTATAGTCTCGCCAGGTTTAAGAATGAGGAGCTCATTAAAAGAACCTTAGAATATTCTTTTTCCAAAAATGTCAGGGCGCAGGACACTCCCGCTGTTTTTTCTCATGTAGGCGATAACCGTTCCGGAGCGGATCTCGCCTGGGAATTCACTAAAGCCAACTGGGATGAAATCTTGGAGAGATACGGTAAGGGTGGGCACATCCTGCCTCGTATGGTTAAGCCCGCTGTTGTTTTTACGACGAAGTCTAAAGCCGAAGATATAAAAAAATTCTTTAAGACTCATGAAGCGCCCGGCGCCGAGAGGGCTATAGAGCAGGTAGTTGAAAAGATATATTCCAACGCCGATTGGTTGAAAAGAGATAAGAATAAAATTAGGGTCTGGCTCAAGAAAAACTCATACTAAAAGACTCCCGCCGCGACGGGAGTCTTTTGTCTCGTTTACAGAAACACTTTCACTAATTCGTGATAGGCCCAGGTGATATACCACAAGAACCAAATTATTTCTAATAAACAGAGCGTTCCCCATAAGGCAACGCTTCTCATTCTCTTCTCACTCCAGTCGTATCGGATGATGAGGCTAACTAGCGCCAGCCCTATAACTGCAATACCGAAAACGATAGCGAGTACGGCTAAGAGAATGGTGACGAGTAAGAAGCACACATATAAGAATGTCATATGCGTTAATCTTTTAGCTTTTAAAGAACGGTTCGGCGACTCCGAATCGTTTTGCTAAAGTACAATAAAATTAAAGAGGTGTCAATTTGAGCGGGATACCGGAATCGAACCGGCGCCCATACCTTGGAAGGGTATCGTACTACCATTATACTAATCCCGCTTTTTGGCTATTTTACCATTCTATCTGAATAAAGTGTCTTTTTTCAACGGAAGCTTGATTTCTTCTCTATCCACTTTTCCAGCGGAAGGTTGTTGACGGTAATCACAGGAGTCATCTTTATATTCCTAACTCTCCTTATATTTTCATCGGATTTATAAAATTTAATAAGGCGCAAGCGTTAGTAGGTGATTCACGGGCACGGAATGTTTCAGACGAAGACTAAACCGGTTATTTAGTAAGGATTTCGTAGCCATTCTTGGTTACTAAAATAGTATCTTCAATACGTACCCCAAACTTACCTGGCAGATATATGCCTGGTTCCACTGTAACCACCATTCCAGCGACAAGTTTTTCTTTTGAGCCAACCATTAACCTAGGATTTTCGTGAATATCTAAACCTAGGCCGTGGCCGGTGCCGTGCGTGAAGTATTTTTTGTAACCGTACTTTTCGATTATCCCGCGACAGACATCGTCAACTGCTTCGGCCGTAACCCCTGGTTTAATCATGGCAATGCCGGCGGCCTGAGCCTCTTTAACTATGGAATGTATTTTTTGAAATTCTTTGGATGGTTTACCGAAAGCAATGGTTCTGGTGAAATCAGAAGCGTAGTGTCCCAGCGCTGACCCCGCGTCAATAAGAACGGCCGACCCAGATTTCAATTTTATTTTACCGCTAACGTAGTGAGGGAAAGCGGAATTACTGTTAAAGGCGACGATACTAGGGAAAGATATTCTGGCTGAACCAAGATTTCTAAAAGAGTTTTCCAGAGAGAACATTAATTCTTCCTCGGTCATCC
>DASRUQ010000014.1:0-13239 GCA_035655355.1 Minisyncoccota bacterium | reverse complement strand
AACCGCCTGTAAAGCTTCGGCGACTGTGTGAACTACTACACAGCCCGGAGCCGTAAAACCTATCCGCGAACTTAAAACAACATTAATCCTCCCTGGTAAAGGACGCCCAATGGATTCGTAGGTGGTTCGGCCCATAATAATAGGCTTGCCCATAGTTATATCTTTAAAATGCTTTAAATCGGCTGGGAGATACCACGGCAGGGCATTCATTTTCCCTATAACCCCATTATCAGCCACAGCCGAGATTAAAGACACTATCACCAAAATTTAAACAGATTTAAGTACAGCGACTGAAGCCACAGCTTTTACAGCTAATACATCCTTCGGCCATGGTGAGCCTTTCTCCGCAGTCAGGACAGCCCACTGGGTTACCATAATCGGCCAAACTAACTTTCTTTTCGATTGTGGGACCGGTCACGGCAACCGCGCTGGGAGCTTCTACTTTATTACCGACGTTTGCTTCAACTACAGCGTCTTCAAACAATCCAGTCTGCTGGCCGTTTCTCGCATGCTCTTCCAAAATCCTGCCGATAGCGTCTGGCAAAGAAAGTACAGTGCCCTTGGCAGTCAAAGTCGGCATTGGTCCCCTAATGCCCTTTAAGTCATCTATAATTTCTTCCACTTTTATGCCTGAGCGGAGCGAAAGTGAGATAAGTCGACATATTGCCTCGGACTGTTCCTGAAAGAAACCCCCGCTTTTACCAATAGTGGCGAAGACTTCAAAGGGTACTCCAACGTCGTCGTTGTTAACTGTCACGTAGAGATTGCCATAACCCGTCTTCACTTTATAAGTTTTACCCGACAAAGTTTCCGGCCTCTTTCTGGGTTCTAAGCGATTCATATCAACGGCCAGATCCATGGACTTCGTGCTTTCTGTCTTGTCCAATTTCTTAGGATCGCTAGTCGTGGAAATAATGTTCTCTCCGGTGCCTAAATTCAAAATCTGAACATTGCGGCTGCCATCTCTGTAAACAGTAGAACTCTTACAACCGGCCTTCCAGGCTTCAATATAAGCTTGTCTCACATCTTCGTGAGTAGCGCTGTTGGGGAAGTTAACAGTCTTGGAAATGGAGTTATCCACGTTCTTCTGGAAAGCTCCCTGCATTCTGACGTGGTCAATACCGGTCATTTCCATGGAAATCACAAAAGTATCGCGCAAATCTTTAGGCAGGTAATCCAAACGCTGGATACTGCCGGTCTTAACGAGTTCTTCTTTGATTTTAGTAATAGTCGCCTCGTTAAACTTCCTCTTCTTTAATTCTTTCTCAAAGTAAGGGTTAAGATATTGGTACTGAATGCCGTCTTTATCCTGTTTAATGTAAGCCAAGGCGAAATTAGGCTCACAACCGGAGGAAGTGTCGTACATCATAGAGATACTGCCGGTAGGAGCAACTGTGGTTAAAGCCGCATTCCTCATTTTTATCTTCTTCTTGGCAAAAACGCTTAGGTTATGGTTGGGGAATGAACCCTTTTCTTTGGCGAGTTCCTGACTCATCTCGTGGGCAGCCTTATTGAGGAAAGACATAGTCTTCTCGGCCATAGCAATGCCCTCCGCAGAGTTATATTTGATGCCCAGCTGATAAAGCATATCCGCGAAACCCATGATACCCAGCCCGATTCGCCTATTCTTTTTAGCTAAATCAGTCACCTGAGGCACCGGGAAATCAAACCTGTCTATAACATTATCTAACATTCTGACCGAGGTCTTAGTGACAAACTTCAGTCTGGCCCAGTTCATCTTGCCGTCTTTGACAAAAACAGCCAGATTGATGGAACCAAGGTTACAGTTGTCATAGGGATGTAAGAATTGCTCGCCACAGGGGTTGGAACACTCAATGCGGCCTAGCCCAGGCAAAGGATTGGTTTTATTGATGGTATCAATAAAAACTATTCCAGGCTCTCCGTTCCTCCAGGAATAATTTACGATCTCGCTCATAACATCTCCAACTGTCATATCCAATTCTTCGTAACCATAAACGCTACCGTTGGGGTGGCGTAAAATTTTTCTGGGTTTAATTTTTTCTCCTTTCCAAGTGGAAAACCAAGGAGTCTCCGGAGCCTGCGATGCTAAGCGCATAAATTCGTCTGTGACTTTGATGGAAATATTAAAATTTCTTATTTCTCCTTCCGCTTCTTTAGAGCGGATGAAATCCAAAAAGTCCGGATGGTCCACGCTCATCATCGCCATGTTGGCTCCATGCCTGCCCTGTTGTTTAATTGTGCCGAAAGCTTCGTTGTAAACTTTTAAAAATGAAACCGGGCCGGAAGAAGAGCCGCGGGATTTTTTTGTCGGTGTCATCGCCGGTCGTAACTCATCTAAAGAAAATCCCAGACCAGATCCAGCTTGCTGTAAGAGAGCGGCATCCTTCAAAGTTTGGAAAATGCTTTCCATAGAATCGTGAATAGGGAGCACGATACAGTTAGCGATTAAGGGAGTGCCTGCGCCGGCGTTAGTCAGAGTTCTCCCTGCCGGAGTAAACTCTTTAGTGGACATAATGCTAAAGAAATCTTCTTCAACTTTCTTAATAAACTTAGCGTCGTGCTTATAATCCTTCTCTACTTCCGCAATAGCGCTCGCCACACGGTGGAACATATCCGCTGGCGTCTCTTGACGGCCCATATCATCCGTAGCTAAATATCTTTTTCTCATCATTTTCAGAGAATTTTCTGAAAATGTTTTGTTTACCTGTTCGTCCCTTTTCTTGATAGCTACGTTCTTTATCATGTCCCTTTTTATTTTTATTTTTCCGACGCTGACTCTATCTTAGCACGGTGCTTGTGGATAAACTCAAGGAGCGGCAAAAGAGCCGAGAAAGACCCCCGTAAAATTTAGGTTTTTGGATTGGCCGCGAAGCAGCACAATATTTGACAACAGGTTGGCAAGCCCCCACACCCATACATTAGGTGTGGAGGTAAGGGATAAAAAGACCCCCAAACTAATAAGTTGTGGGCCTTAATAACCCCTTGCCTGCCCTGCCTACCGGCAGGCAGGCGGCAAGCAGGAAAAATCAAAATTTTATCTTTTTTTCTTTCTCAAGAATGTCGGTATGTCCCAAACGTCATCGTCTTTCTTATTTGATTCAGGTTCAATCTTTTTCGGGGGTTCTAAGTTATCAACTTCCTTATTAAAATCTAACTTAGGCCCTTCTCTTCTCATTTCAGACACCTCCCGCGTATCTTTAGAGGTAAATAAACTTAAATTACTCTCTCTCTTAACAGATAAGCCATTAAAACCTGTGGCTACCAACGTAACTTTAATCTGTCCGGCTTTTAACTTCCTGTCGCTGTAAGCTCCAAAAATAATTTTCGCTCCTGGATCAACATTCTCCGTAATTATTTTTGCGATTTCGCTGACTTCTACCATTTTTAAATCTCTGCCGCCTGCAATACAAAATAAAACTCCTTTAGCCCCGTCGATAGAAGTTTCCAGCAGTGGAGAATTCACTGCTTGTGTCGCCGCTTTGATCGACCGTTCTTTACCCTCGGAAATACCTACGCCAACTACTGCCGTTCCTGAATCCCCCATAATCGCTTTCACATCGGCAAAGTCCACGTTCACGAGTCCGGCTGAAGTAATAACCTCAGTAACGCCGGAGACCGCGCTTTTTAATATATCATCTATTTTTTCAAAAGCTTTTAAGATAGGAGTCTCGTTGTCTATAATACTAAAAACCCTGTCGTTAGGAATCACAATCATTGTATCCACTTTATCTTTTAGTCTTACAATTCCTTCTTCGGCAATTCTGACTCTCTGTGATCCTTCAAAAGCAAAAGGCTTGGTGATAATGGCGACTACTAGCGCTCCGGTCTCGCGGGCAATATCAGCCACCACCGGCGTCGCTCCTGTCCCCGTACCTCCGCCGAATCCAGCGGCTAAAAAAATCATATCCGCTCCCTGCAGCGCCTCAGCAATATCAGCTTGGCTTTCTTCGGCTGCCTGGCGGCCCAAATCCGGATTCATACCGGCACCCATACCTTTAGTAATAACTCTGCCTATATGTATCTTTTGCTTGGCCTCGGAATACTCTAAGTCCTGGGCATCCGTGTTAACCGCGATGAATTCCACGCCACGCATAGAGTCCCTCCCCATACGGGTGATAACATTGCCCCCCGCTCCGCCAATACCCACTACTTTTATTTTGACGAAAGGTTTAGCGGGATTATGGACCGCTGTTTTTCTTTTTTTAGGACTTTTCCTATTCTTTTTAGCCATATTTAAGGTAGGAGGTTTTTCATAAATTGAACTATATTAGTCCAGAAACCGGGCAAACGTATGGCGCCAGGCTCAAATTCCCTGCCCCAAAGAAGGAGGCCTAGGACAGTAACATATTCAGGAGACTCAAGGAACGAAGCAGCGTCCTTAGAGTGCACGGGAAAATACTCGGGGTGAGGCAAGCCTATCTGGGTGGCCAGTTTAAGCTCATCCCTAAAAAGTTCTACTACACCCGGCAGCTTAGAACCGCCACCGGAGAGCACCACCCCTCCAGGTAATCGCCCTGCTTTACCTATTAATCTTAACTCATTATTAATGAGTTCGCAAATCTCAGTGAGACGCGACTCTATAATTTCTGCTATATACCTTCTTGAGGGCGTACCCTTAAAACCTGCATCAATTTTTTTCAAATCTATAGTTTCTCTGGCGGGAACTTCTTTAGCCACGGCGTAACCGTAAGAAATTTTTAATTTCTCCGCTGCTTCCACGGGAATTTTTAAAGCTACTGCCAAATCCTTAGTCACGTGCCCGGCTCCAATCGGTAACATAGCGGTATGTAATAATTTATTTTCTTCGTAGACGGCAATGCTGGTCGTACTGTAACCTATATCAATCATAACCACCCCTAATTCTTTTTGGTTCTTGGAGAGCGCCGCTTGCGCGGATGCCAGTGGATTAAAAATAAGTCCTGAAACACTCCCGCCAGCCAACTCCACGCATTTCAAAAGATTTTTAATCGCCGGGTCAAAGGCATCAATAATAATACTCACTACTTCCAGCCTGGCTCCCACCATACCTAAGGGATCTTTAATGTCAGCTACGCCATCCACAATAAATTCTCTGGTAATCGTGTGGAGAATAGTTCTGTTGGATGGCAAGTGAACCGCTTCCGAAGCTTGTACGGCTCGCGCCGTGTCATCGCGGTGGATTTCGGAGCTAGCCCGTGAAACAGCAATAATGCCCCGGGAAATCTGGGAATGAATATCGGAACTGCCAACATTCAAATAAATATTATGTATGGCGCCCTTGGAAAAATTCTTTACTTCCTGCAAGACAGCGTTGATGGAGGAGGCGGCTTCGTCCATATCAACTACCACTCCTTTCCTCAAACCATGAGAAGGTCTCTCTATACTATAAATGAGGGAAATTTTATTACCCTGTTCTTCTTCGGCTACTACAGCCCTAATTGAACTCGAGCCGACATCTAAGCCTAGAATCTTATTTTTAGCCATTTTAAAATCTTTTTTTCCATACGTTCCATCTTTATCCTATCATCATAACGCTCATGGTCTAAACCTAACAAGTGGAGGAGCCCGTGTACCAAGAGGCGATCTATGTCTTCACCCCGCTTTTTGATGAATTTGGGGTCTAGGTAAACCTCGCCTAGTAGCCTAGGTAATCCCTTGCTAACCTGAGGGAACCAAGAGGGATACGAAAAAGACAAGACATTAGTAGTCTTGTCTTGGCCTCGGTACAGAAGATTAAGCTTCTTCATTTGGAGGGATGTCACCACATTAATCTCGGCGTAAGAATTCTTTTTGCGGAGATAACCCAGTACTTCATAAGCCAGAAGTTTAAGCCTCTTTTGTTCTTCAGCCTTTTTCACTTAGGCCTCTAAATGCTTTTTAATAATCTCGCTAACAAGCTTGCCGTCGGCTCTGCCGCCGATCACCTCCTTCACTGCCTTCATAATCTTACCAAACTCCTTTTCTCCTCCGGCCATAGCCTCCGCGACAATATGCTCTACTTCTTCTTTGGTCAGTTCCGCTGGCAGATATGACTGAATAACTTTAAGTTCCAGTTCTTCTTTTTCTTTGAGGTCACCTCTACCCGCGCTGCCGTAAATCTCGATTGATTCCCTTCTTTTTTTAACCTCACGGCGCAACACTTCCATTATCTCCTCTTCGGTTAATGGGTCGGACGATTTGGCTCTTTTTTCTATTTCCCGGTTTTTGATTGAAGAAACTACCATACGAAGCGTACCCACTTTAAAAGAGTTACCCTCTTTCATGGCTTCTTTTATTTGAGAATTTATTTTTTCCAGGAGGTTCATTATTACAAGAGACCCAACTTCCTATCGCTTAATATCTTGGCGGTTTTCCCGGCCTTATACATAGCGGAAATATGGCGCTTGTTTTTAGTTACCCTGCGGTGGGAGAAACGCCTCTTTCTCGCTTCACGCAAAACTCCGCTTTGCTGAATTCTTTTAGTAAAGCGGTAGATGAGTGAGTTGGAAGCTTCTCCGTCTCTTTTTTTTACGGCTATGCCCGACATTAAATGAATTTAATTATTTTTTCTTTTATAGCGACGACCGATTCCTGCGGCGGGTTTTTTACCACCGAATGTATGGATCCTCCCCCATCCCCTTCAAACCTAGGGATTAAATGGATATGGAGGTGGTCTATCGCTTGCCCGCTTACTTTACCGTGGTTTATGCCTATTGTAAAGCCGTGAGGCTTGAGGGCTAAATTAAGGGTGGCGGTTACTTTTTTGACGGCCAAAAATAGCGGACCAACTGCCGCCTCGGGCAAATCAAGAATATTTTCGGCATGAACCTTAGGCACTAGAACCGTGTGCCCCGGAGAGAGAGGGTGGATATCCAAAAAAGCAAAAGCAGCCTCGTCTTCATAGATTTTTTCAGAGAGTATCTCTCCGTTTACTATTTTACAGAATAAACAATTCATTTATTGCCTTCTCTTAACTTCTTCAATAATCTTATTTAAAGGGATGGATTCCTGAACTCCCGTTGTCATATCTCTCAAAATAATACTCCCTTCATAAGCTTCTTTCTGCCCCAAGATGAGAGCAAAAGGTGAATTCATTTTAGCGGCGCGTTCCAGCTGAGCCGAAAGCGAATCCTTACCCAAAGCCTCCATAACGGGCATATTGGCTTTTCTGAATTCTTCAACCAGTAAGAGCGCTCTTTTTTTAGTCATTTCTCCGACATGCACTAAAAATACTTTAGACTTAACTTTGTGATTTTGATCCTTAAGATCGGCCTTCAGCATCTCTACAACTCTTTCCAGCCCAGCCGCTACTCCGGTAGCTGGTGTCGGCCTGCCCCCTAGCATCTCGGATAAATAATCGTATCTGCCTCCGGAGGCGATAGCTAAGTCACTTCCTTCACGGAAAATTTCAAAAACAGTCCTGTTATAGTAGTCCAATCCCCTCACTAGATATGGGTTTAAAGTGTAGGGGATACTGACTTCGTCCAGATACTCCAAGGCCTCCTTAAAGTGTTTCTTACAGGCCGCGCACAAGCTATCCAAGATAGACGGCGCCCCGAGTTTAACTGGCTGACAAACATCGCTCTTACAATCCAGAAGACGAAGTGGATTCTTCTCCAGTCTCCCCTCGCATTCTTTGCAAATATCCTGCTTCTTATAGTATTCAATGAGTTTTTTCTTATAATTGGGCCTGCAAACGCGGCAGCCAATGCTGTTGACTTGCACCATTAGATTCTTGGCCTTCAGTTCTTCGAGAAATCGATAAGCCAGTATTATAGCCTGCGAATCATAGATAGGGTCGCCCTCTCCGCCCAATATTTCAAATCCCAGCTGATTAAATTGCCTGTACCTGCCAGCCTGGGGTTTTTCGTGCCTAAAAACGGGACCCCAATAATACAGTTTCAAAGGCTGAGGTAAACGGTGCAAACCGTTCTCTATGTAGCTCCTGACCACGGGTGAAGTGAACTCCGGCCGCAACGCCAACTTGTCCCCTCCCTTAGTTTTTAAAACAAACATCTCTTTTTCTACAATGTCGGTCACTTCACCAACCCCGCGGACAAAAAGATCCACGCTTTCCAGCATAGGAGTCTCTATACGTGAAAAATTATAAAAATCAGCTACATCTTTAGCGGCCTTATAAACTTTATCCCATAACGGCCAATCAGCGGGAAGTATGTCGTGCATCCCTTTAGGCGATTGGAAGGGCTGTAGCTTTCCTTCCTTCCCGCCTTGTTTAGGAGAAATGGGTACCTTCTTAACCGGTTCCTTATGATTATTGATAGGCATCATTAAGATGATAACTTGTAACTCGGATCTTCAAAAAGGGTCAAACTCTTAAAAGGTAGAAACCTCAGGCGAACCATACCGATTATTTCTTTTTTATCCAACGGACCCCAACTTCTGGAATCAAAGCTCTGAGGGCGATTATCTCCCATCACAAAATATTCGCCGTTCTTTAGAGTAAAGTTTTTCTGTCCCGTCATGCCGTTTTTAACATTAATGTAGCTTTCGTTGAGCTTCTCTCCGTTTATTTCCACTACATCATCTGTTATGGCCACAGTCTCTCCCGGCAAACCAATAATCCTCTTAATATAGAACTCTGCTTCATTCCTAGGGTTCCTAAAAACAACTATCTCCCCTCTCTCCGGTTCGCGAAGTTTGTAAGTAATCTCGTCAACTAAAACGTACTGGTCGCTATAAAAAGTTGGTTCCATACTTGGACCGTTTACAACAAAAGGCTGAACAACTAAGGTTCTGATTAGAAAAAAGGATACTAAAGCAACCGCTAAAACTTCTATAACTTCCCAGAAAGGCAGAAGAAATTGTCTCATTCGCTGCATTCTAATACAATAGATAGGTGCCTGCAAGCCTTGCCTACCGGCAGGCAGGCTCGTTAGAAACAAAAAATTACACGAAACCAAGAATATGATCATTAAACATCTACTATAATATTACTAATACTTTTTATCGCTTTCATTAATGAAAGCATAGATACATATATAAGAACTCATGATAAAACAATCAAAATTTTCTAACGGGATAAATTTCAGATACAAACTTTTAATAGGATTGGGGAACCCTGGCCCCGACTACACGAAGACTTACCATAATGCTGGGTCATTTTTTATAGATCTCCTCTCCGATGGCAAGAAGTTTAAAAAAGCGGATGGCTTTGTTTATCTTAAGACTGGTGGTGTAATTTTGGTAAAACCACTGTCCTTTATGAATGAGTCTGGTCACTCAGTTAAGAAAGCTTTTGAATATTTTAAAGTTACTCCAGCCGAGGCTCTCATTATTCATGACGATTCTGATCTCAGTATGGGAGAGTTTAGATTCGCCGCTAACCGGGGAACGGCCGGGCACAACGGCGTCAAGTCCATTATGGATGTCTGTAAGACTAATGATATCAACCGCCTTCGACTGGGAGTCAGGCGCGATACCCCAGGGGGCCGGTTAAAAGCTGGGGACTTTGTTCTGAAAATAATGGGCAAAAAAGACATGGCTACTTTGCAAAGTATCGCGGCTGAACTTAAAGAAGAACTGTTAGATTCTTAAAACCTACCGCACAATTATATGATACACTTAAGTATATCACTGGTTAAAAAAGGTAAGATAGGCTGATTTATCCGAACGCTAATCTTTCAAAATCCTCGTTTTTACTTACTCCTGTAGCGATATACTTAGGTATATCGGTGCTAGGCGGGATAATATTAGTAGACCTGAGGTTGATTAGATGATTACTGACATAATTTCTTGTCAGATATTAGAGTTTAACGAAGAACTGAATAGTGAACCTAATCCTGCCGTCTGCAGTTTTAATGACGGGAGGGATTATCTGCACCTGATCAAAATTAGGAGATTGATCCAGTTTCACTTTAAAAACATTGGCAATATTTTCATCAAGAGCCGAAATATCAAGACTTACTATATCATTGACCGACTTAAAAGTAAGTTTACCGAAAACTATCAGCGGGCTCTTTTCTTCAGGCTTCTGCTGCTGTAAAGACTGGCTGACATCCACCAACTGCTGGCTTAATATTGTCTCATTCTTCTTATTCTCTTCCCTAAGCTGAATCTCCGCCTGTAATACTTTCTCGGGGAAATTTAAATCTATGATTAAAAAAGTAGCCTGAAACGATACCCTACCGTCTGATTTCATAGTTATACTTGATAAGGGCACGTTGACGTTAGTAAATTGACTCTGGTCCTCAAGTTTATTTTTAAAATCCAACACGGAATTCTGATCCGAAGCAGTGCCAGAAATCAGAGCTGGGGAAGAAAGTGACTGGATGGTTAATTTATCGAAAGAAATATTGGTCCCCGCTAATTGGCCTAAATAATTAAGAAAGGGGGCGACTCTTATATCCGAACCTTGGGCGGATTTTACCAAATCAACTACCTTATTAAAATCTGTCGCTTGGGCCCGTAAAGCCTCGAGCTCCGGAGTCGCCACCTGAGTATTCCCGCCTGAAGCAATCGTGGTAGTTAGTTTATCGGCTAACCCGGAAATATAAATGTCGCTCGCGGAAAAAACAAGGAGTATAAAGCTCGCTACCGTTATGGCTACCTTTCTCCAAAGATAAGTGAATTCTAAAACTTCCTGTTCTTCAAATATTTTAACGGCCGACTCTCCGGTCAAACTAATATTAGTATCTTCGGCTCTGGCAATAAGCCCCCTTAAGGCTGCTCCAGCCACAGCAGCCACTTCCTCCGAAGGCAAGAAACTAACCTTCATATCTGGGAATTTTTTAGTTACGGCTCTGGCGATTTCTTCTTCTAATGAAGGTGTTACGACCACCATATCTTTAAGTTGGCTGCCCGAGCGGCCCAGATAAAAGTTAAAAACTCTAGCCACTTCATTGCCTACCGCCGTTTCCATGTTAGTGAGCGTAATACTTCTCTCGTCCGCCTGCACCAGCTTCCAAGGATAAAAGTAGTTAAAGTAAACGCTGTTGTTTTTAATAACAATGAAATCAAGCCCTTCGGCAGTTACGTGCATCACTAAATAAGAGAGAGCCTCGTCTATCTTCTTAAGGCTAGCCAGCTGCCGCACCAAGCTTAGCGCGGAAAACTCTACCGCTGCGACACTAAAATTAGATTCGTGTAAAGCGACAATTATGTTATCAATGCTCTCTGAGGGCATAAAGGCCCCTAAAAGTTCCATAACTCCGCCGGGACCTCCTACGTCAGCTATTCTTTGCCAGCCGTAGTAAGCTCCCTCTATCGGCATAGGAGAAATCATGCGTAAATTAAGATCCGCCGCCTCTGCCAGGTTAGATTTAGCAGCTTTAGAAACGTTAAAAGATTGGACATAAACATCATTGCCCGGGAGAGTCAAAATAACATTAATAATTTTTTTGGAATCAGCTGTAATCTGCGAGTGTATCGTTCTTAGAGCCTCTGTAAAGTTAGCTTCTTCCCCATGACGCACCTTGCCGTCTTCCATTATGCCTGGCGGTAATCTTAAAGAAACTACAGGGGTCCCGCCGTTAGATAAATCATAAAAATTAATTACCGAATCGGTTATTTCTAAGCCGCCTATCTTGGGCGTAGGAAAAACCAAACGGTTAACTTTTTTTAAAACCTTTTTAAAATCCATTTTCTTAATATGGTTTCTCCTGCATGGATATTACTATAATCTGACCGCTAAAAGCATCTACTCCCACTACAGCCTCAAATCGTTTTTTCCTCGTGCCGGCAGTTCCGATGGAAACAACTTTCAAGGTGTTATCAAGATTATCCGTGACGCCCACCGCGGCGGAGGCAGCGCCAATAGTCAGAGGGTAAGTAGTAACTCCGTCGCAGGTTATACTGAAAGCTGAAGCCAGGGCACTGCAGTTTTTATAACGGGCAACTTTAATTGTAGCGTCTTCCACTCCGGTTCGGGCCGCCACCAATGCCTGAGCTCCCAGCTTTGAACTTGCCACTGTATTACTAATTAAAACTCCGACAATGAGTCCGGAGATAGCCAACTCCATCACAATACCAGATATGAGAAGTGTAACTGCTAAAGTTGACGCTCCTTTTCTTATTTGTGTTGTCATCTGTTCGACTTCGCTCAAGATGACCCTGAACCGCGTTGAATGGGTCATTTTTTACGGAGACCAATTAACTATAACATCATCAACTACGGGCGAGGTAGCGGTAACAGCCCTTTGTAGAATTACCTTATACCGGTAATACCTCATACTTTTGCTGTAGGTGCTGTTTAAAGGAACTGGTGAGTTCGGTCCGCTGGTAGTGTAGACGGTGCCAGTAGAGCCGCCGGGGCCTAAGTAAGTCCAAGTACCGGTATCGCTACAGGTAGGAGGATTAGTTTTACCATTGGGACAATTGGAAGCGGCAAATTGGAAAGTAACATAATTGACGCCTCCGGTTCCCAGGGATCCTTTCCACATAAGCGAATTGTAGTTAACTCCTTTGGTGAAACCGGTGTCATATGTGCTGGAAGTTAGTGAACCGGTGGTAAGAGCTGAGATAGTAAAACCTCCGCTTAAAGTAGCTACTTGCGCATCCGGGTTCGTCACCACGACATTCCAGGTTCCGGTAGCCGCTCCGGTAATAGGACAACTGCCGGTGGAAAGAGTGGTGGAGTTAGTGAAAGTAAATCCCGTGCAGGAGATGTCTGACTGGGCATCTTTAGTTAATTTCACGGTGGCGCCGGAGACAAAGTTAGTGCCGGAAACAGAAGTGATGGAAGCTGAAGTATTGTTTATAGCGCTAGTCGGGTTGATGGCGGTAGTGGTGGGATCTGTGAGAGTGGTAAAACTCCCATCGGCAGAATATCCGGTGCCTATACTATTGGTAGCGTAGCCTCGGTAATAAATGAGAGTGCCTGAAGACATACTTGATCTAATATGAGTGAAAATGCCTGTGGTGGTAAGTCCTTCGGCTAAACAATTGGTGGTTGGGACGGCTGTGGTTGCCCAGCAAGTGCCGCGAGCTGTCAGAGTTGCTCCTCCATTGGAAGTGACATTAGCTCCCAAGGTGGCACCACTGGTAGTAACCGATGTAGCCGTTGGTGAAGTTACTGTCGGTAAATTCGAAAACCCCGACACCAAAGACAAACTATTGCCTGTTTCATAATCGGTATCAGAGTCTCCTCCGTCATTCGTCATATACGGCTGATATTTTTGAGACTCCAGAGGAGTGGCCAATTCAAATTGAGTCGTGTTGGTAGAATATTTGTAATAATTGGAACCGGTATTAACAGGATCTCTAGGGAGAACCGAGAAGGGTGAACTTATCGACATACTAGTGAAATTCACTGGGATCCAGCCGGAGTTATTCACGTTCTTT
>DASRUQ010000013.1:0-7361 GCA_035655355.1 Minisyncoccota bacterium | reverse complement strand
AAGATACTTACTACTTATAAGGCAGCGGTTAAAAAGGTGTCTGAGGAACTCATTAAAAAGGAGACTTTGGAACAGGAAGAATTTTACGCGCTTATTAAAGAATTCAATTTGAAACCCATTAGCGCCTGATATAGAATTGCGGCAGGAGCTTGCCACCGGCAAGTAAGGGCACATAGCTCAGCTGGTAGAGCAGTCGTCTTATACACGACCGGTCGTAGGTTCGAATCCTACTGTGCCCACTATACTTTTTCGTTTGCCATTTTAATTATGAATGGCAGTAATTAACCGGCAAACTAACAAAATGAATATACATCCGTTATTCGTTCACTTCCCTATAGGCCTTCTCGTTGTTTACGGCTTACTGGAATTAATAAGATTTAATAAAATTTTAAATAATAGCTATTTAAAGTTCCTTAAGGGGTTTCTTTCCATAACCGGCCTACTGACGGCTGGCCTAGCCGTAATAACGGGAGATATAGCCAAAGAAACCCTGTCTCTAACTCCAGAAGTTTCCCGACTTATTGAAACTCACGAAACATTCGCTCAAATGACGTTTCTGGTATTTTTTGTACTGGCCGCGGCTTATTCCATTTATTTTATCGGCATTTCCAAGTATTCGAAATTAATCCCCGAATTCATATATTCAATCGCTCATTTTATTAGAGAAAGCTGGCTAACTCCTCTAATCGCTTTACTGGGGATAGCTTTAATAACCATTACCGGAGGGCTTGGAGCGGCTATAGTTTACGGGGCTAATATAGATCCTGTCGTCAAAGCCATATATTCTCTTTTCTTCTAACCGTTTATCGGTTTTTACGGCCTACTATAAATAAGGCAAGAAATACGGCCAACATAATAAGAACTATGGTTCCTCCCGTAGAGAGATTAAAATAGAAAGAAGTAATAATGCCGGCGATAACGGATGAAATAGAAATCAATTCCGCATAAAATATAGTTTCTGAAAAACTTTTTTTGAGCTGCAGAGAAGCCACAACGGGTACAACTATCAAGGCGGCTATAAGAAGGACACCGACAACGGGAATGGAGAGTGAGACGGTGAAAGCGGTTAAGATAATAAGAATAGAATTTATAAGTTTAGTGGGAAGACCGCTCACTCTGGCGGCTTCCTCGTCAAAAGTTATGTAGACTAGTTCTTTATAGAAAAATAAAAGAGTAGTGCCGACAATAACCGCCAAGGCCCCGATAGTATAGACGTCTGTTGTGGTAACGGTAACAATGCTGCCGAAAAGATAGCTGAAAAGATTAGTATTAAAGCCCTTAGCTAAACTAAGCAAAACGGTCGCTAAGGCTAAACTTCCGGAAAGGAAAAGCGCCAGGGCAGACTCTCCGTATATTCTTCTAGAATCTCTTAAGCGTTCTATACCCAAAGAAGAAACAACTGTGATCCCCAGGGCTGTGAGAATCGGACTTAAACCAAAAAGCAACCCAAGAGCTATGCCGGCCAAAGAAACATGAGCTAAAGTATCGGCTATCAGAGAATACCTCCTCAGGACGAGAAAGATGCCTATTAACGGAGCAACGAAGGCCACTATTAAACCGGCCTCCAGCCCCCTTAAAACAAAACTATATTGGAACAAATCAAGCATTGTGGTGATGATCTACCGTTATGGCATCTTTATGAGAATGCGCCTTTTCTTTAAGGAAATCCTGTAAGGATCTATAGAAAAAAAGTGTGCGGTCAAGGCAAGCGACATGCATCGCCTCATGAGTAACACTCTCAATGTCGTGAGTAATCAAAACCACAGTGAGATTCAGATTTCGGTTAAGCTTTTTAATTAAGGCATAAAAATCATCTCTCGCGGCCTGGTCTACTCCGGCAGTCGGTTCGTCCAGAAAGATTATTTCCGGTTCCGCCGCCAGGGCCCTGGCGATAAAGATTCTCTGTTGCTGCCCACCTGAAAGCTCTCCAATAAGCCTGTTTTCATATTTTTCCATCTCCACCCGTTCTAAAGCATGGTGAGCCGAAGACTTATCTTTGGTGGTCAGTCTCTTAAACAGGCCGCGCTTGGCATAGCGACCCATCAGGACTACCTCCATAACGGTAGCGGGAAAATTAGCGTCAAAATTGGTGGCCTTCTGGGGCACATAGCCTATCTTGGAACGATTTTTAAAATCCTTACTTTCTACGCCAAACAGTTTAATTGACCCCGAGGAAGGCTTAAGTAGGCCCAGAATTATTTTTAGAAGGGTTGTTTTGCCGGAACCATTGCTCCCGACAATCCCCAAATAATCACCGCGGTGAATATTGAGATTCACGTTCTTTAAGATTTCGTCCTCGCCGTAAGAGAAATAAATATTTTTAACCTCAACTATATTTTCTTTATGATTTACTGGCATTCTAATGCAATTTTAAGATTATTCAGATTATTTTTCATCTCAGTAAAATAGTTTTTACCCGCAGAGATATCGGCTGTCGTGAGGCCCTCCAACGGGTTAAGTATTAAGGTTTTAGCTCCCACTTCCGTAGCGATGGTTTCCGACAGCTTAGGACTCACCAGGCTCTCAAAGAAAATATACTTTACTCCGCTTTCTTTGGCGAATTCGGCTATCGCTCCGATTTCTTTAGGAGAGGGCTCCGCATCGGGAGAAAGACCGGCGATAGATATCTGACGTAAACCATAAGCCGAAGCCAGGTAGCCGAAGGAAGCGTGGGAGGTAATGACATCTTTAAGGGCGCAGTCTTTAAGCCCGGTCAAATAGTCGGTATTAAGATTTTTGAGGTCTTCTTTTAAAGCCTCCGCGTTGGCGGCATAGTAAGAAGTATTAGCCGGATCTGACGCCTGAAATCCGCCCAGTATCTTATCAACCATACCTTCGGCCAAAGGAGGAGAAAGCCAAACATGAGGGTCAATAATATTCTCATTCCCTTCAGCTATTAGTTGATTAGCGAGACCTTCTCCGGCCACAACTAAAACAGTTTGCGTGGGGATAAGACTCTTCTTGATACTATCTCCCCAGACTTCCAAGTTCCCCCCATTAAGAACTAGTAAATTACCCGATTCAATGAGTACTATGTCTTGAGATGTCAGTTCGTAATCGTGAGGTTCAGCGCCAGCTGGAGTAAGATTGTGAACATCAGCCTTGTCCCCACCAATACGTTCCGAGAAGTAATAAAGAGGGTAAAAACTAGCCACCACAGTAATCTTTTGCTGTTGGCTTCGGGGAGAACTCACGCGGTTATTGAGCAAGGCAAGCCCGGCTAGTAAGCAGAATAATAAGATTATCGCTATCAGATATTTGGTTTTCATTTTTATTAGACTCATGGGGTCGGCAAAGACCAAAGAATTACGATGAGTAATATTTGGTTAAAAGTTTAAACTAAACTCACCTCATTTGCGACTAGCCGGCTGGCCCTTGGTAAGAGTGGGTAGTTTCGGATAAGATAGGATATATGTCCGATACTAAAGAAAAAAGCCAGAGTGGTAAGCCCGTAGCCGGAAGACTCATAGTCTTTGTTATAGGTCAGGCCAAAAAAGAACCGCGGGGAGAAACGGTGCAATCCAAACCAATAAGGTCTGTCCCTTCTTACTTTGGGGCTAGCATCCCTAAACAATCGGTAGCTAAAGTTGAGAAAAGAGAAGTGGCTGGGCATCAAACAGAGATACAGACCAAATCTTATCAATCAAATATTTTGGTTATAGAAGCCTCGGCTGAATTAAAGGATATATTTTCCGAAGAGTCTTTTGAGGTAGAAGAAGCTATGCGGGAAGTTTGCGACAAAGTACTAGAAGGCTACGGTGGTAACCCTGATTGGGGGGAGAGATATTCCATCTGGGCCATCAGCGGTTATACCGGAGATCCAGAACAATTTTTTAAATGGAAATCTCAAATCGCTGGCTTTTTGAAATCAGAGAAGTTGGAGTTGGACGAAAAAGAGATAACTCAGACATTAAATTCGCAAATAAAATACGCCAGAAACGATTTGGTTATTATAGACTGGGATGGCGCTTTTATTTTTGATCAGGAAGCCGACTTTGCCTCAACCGTGGAGCTTTTGGAATTGGCCAACTTCCAACTCTTTAAGTACAGATTACTTGATTCAGAATTAGACGACAGGCTGCGTAAAATAGCCAAAATTTTCTCTAAACTTCCCGAGAGGAGAAGATTCCTTTTTGGTATGCCAGTGGAGGGGAAGGAAATACAGAACGCTCTCCAGTACATAGTTAAGATGAGGTCTACGTCGCTGTTCGAGTTTGAGGCAGTGGACAGAGATATAAAACTTATCGGAGATTGGTACTCGGCTAGGCTTTATGAACTAGCGGCTAAGAAATTTAAATTTGAGAATTGGCGAACCAATATCAAAGAGAAATTAGAAACCACGGAAGATATATACGAAATTGTCTCTGAACGTTTTAGTTTTTCTCCGGAAAGGTTAGAACTATTAGGCTGGTTTGTACTGCTCTTTGGCTGGGGAATTATATTGGTCTTTGATCTTTGGCAGGCTTTTAAATAGCGCCAGCTCGGTTAAACTTCTTACAAATCTCTGGTCAAAAAAGAATATTTCCTATAGAATGCGGCAAAGATAAGTCTGCGCAGGCAGGCGCGCTTAGCTCAGTGGTAGAGCGACTCGTTTACACCGAGTAGGTCGGGGGTTCAATCCCCTCAGCGCGCACCAAGAGAGTAGAGAGGTCTGCTACACCGGCAGCTCTATAGTGAATTTAGCGCCTTTGCCCCTGCCTTCAGATTCGGCATAGATTTTGCCTCCGTGAGTGCTAATAATATTTTTAGTAACAGTAAGTCCTATGCCGCGGCCGGTAGTGTAAAGTTTCTCCGCTTCTTTACCGCGCTGGAAATATTGAGTAAATAACTGGGAAAGTTCCTCGGGTGTTAAGCCTAGACCCGTATCTTCTATGGTCAGGCGGTATATTTGTTTATCGCGTTCAATGGGGTGGGTGGTTTTTATACCCTTCACGGTAATGCTGCCTCCTTCTTTATTGTATTTAACCGCGTTATCAATGATATTCACGAGGCCCTCTTTAATCCTTTTGGGGTCAATATTTAAGATGGTGTCGTTTTGGACATCCACTATCATTGAGAGGTTTTTCTTCTGAACTTCAGACTCAAGCTCTTTAACCACGCTGCCTAAGAGATCTTTGATGTTGGTGGGCTCTTTGTTGATAATACTTTTACCAACTTCCATTTGTGATATATCAAGGAATTCGTTAACCAAAGAGGCAATTCTCTCGGTAGATTCCTGGGCTTTGACGACGTAGGTTTTAGTGGTCTCGTCCAGATTTTTTTGGGAGAAGATGGACTGAAGATATCCTTTGACAATCGTTAAGGGGGTTCTCAAATGATGTTGAGTCGTGAGGATGAACTGGTCCTTGGCTTTATCCAGTTCTTCCAGTTCAATTCTGGCTTTCTTTTCCACTTCGTAAGATTTTCTTATTTCTATAGTTTGTTCGGCTACTTTTTGCTCAAGGTTTTGATTGAGGTCGTTCAACTTGGCGTTGGTGCTATCAAGCTGGATGTTAAGTTGGGCTAGCTTTTCCTTTTGCCTCACTTCGTTCAGGACGCTTTTGATAAGGAATGTCCCCACCACCACCACTCCTCCAAGAATAACAATGTCTACAATTGTATCTTGTAAAGATTTCTCAAAGAAAACTCGGAGGAGCAGCAACATCCATATGGAAAAAATAAGTATCTCTGTGGCAACTGCCTTTATATTAAACAGATGGTGCTTGATAATGGCGTAGCCGGTTCCGACTACAAGTGGCAACAAGAAAAGCGGGCCGTAAAAATTAAAGTCAATTATCCCCAAAACATTTAATAGTAGATATTGAGTTATCACTAAAAGAATATAAGTGCCCACCATTCCCGATAGAACAGAAATAAACGGAGCTCTTTCTTCTTTCTTGGCTGCCCGGTATTTCTTAACCGCTATAAAAACCGTGAGAAAAACAACAGCTAAAGTTATCATCCCCCAAGGCGGGTTGAACGGGGTGCCTGTAGAAATAGGAATAGCCGTATTGGTGTAGAGATGATTAGGGTCTAGGTTGAATAGAAACGGCGATATAACTAAGGCAGAAATAGCAGCCGTCAGGAACAAGACAACTTGCCACTTTTTAGGGGAGATTTTACTGTCCGGAAAAGCGTAGATAAACAACAGACTGGCGAAAGTCTGCAGAGTGGCAAAAACCATTTGCGATTTAACGATGAATATCGTGAAAGCAACTGACGTGGAAGCGTAAATAAAAAAATTATTAATGTCCCACAAGAAGACGCTCAACATAAGAAAGGCTAAGGCTCTATTAGTTGCGTTTTTCGAATCGTGGAACAACGCCAAAATACCGAAAAAAACGGCTATAAGAGCAGCTATCGCGTGTACTGACAAAATCAATATCGGACTATGGTTAAATAAAAGCATTGCTTGATATATTATACACATTTTTATACCAACTACCCTGTGGTTACATATTCTAGGTGTAATAGGTTTGGATATCAGTGTATAATCTCACCAATGTTAAGAATTTTCTCGGAAAATATTGTTTTCTTTGACACTGAGTTTTCTGACTTGGATGCCGAAAGCGGAGAACTACTCTCCATAGGCATGGTTAAATCCAGCGGCGAGGAACTCTACTTAGAAACAGAGTACGAAAGAGAGGCCAGTGACTGGGTTAAAGAGAATGTCCTCCCCTTCCTTACTTCCAAGAAAGTAAGTAAAGAAGAGGCTAGAGACAAAATAAGAAGTTTCTTGGGGGATACTTCTCCTTATCTGCTTTCTTATGTTAACCAGTTTGACGCCATTTACTGGTACAAGCTCTTTGGGGCCAGGACTCATCCGGCAGCGAAGATCCCCATAGATTTTTCTTCTATGCTCTTTACACTGGGGTTTAATCCGGGGAGTTTATCCAACGATGACTTCTTGGATGACTTAGGCATAGACCTTAGTAAGTATCAGAAACATAATGCCCTAGACGACGCGAGACTTCTTAAAGAAGTTTATGTAAAATTCTTTAAGAGGTATGGCAACTATTAAACACCTAGCTATCATTCCGGACGGCAACCGCCGTTGGGCTAAAGCTAAGGGGCTAGCTCCCTGGCAAGGACATATTAAAGCTTCTAAAAATATACCTGAAATCATTAAGGAGGCTTTTACCATAGGCATAAACTCCGTCACTATCTGGGGCGGATCTTACGACAACCTGACTAAACGCACCCCCGAAGAAATAGGGGTGTTGGATAGAGTGTATAGCCTTCTTACTGCCCGGTTCTTAAAAAGTAAGGACGTTAAAGACGGTAAGGTTCGTCTCAAGGTCCTGGGAGAATGGAAGAAACTCCTAAGGGCCAAGACTAAACAAGACCTCATAAGAGCAGAGAATACCACCAAAAAGAATGGT
>DASRUQ010000012.1:0-11481 GCA_035655355.1 Minisyncoccota bacterium | reverse complement strand
CGCAATTCTATATCAGGCGCTAATGGGTTTCAAATTGAATTCTTTAATAAGCGCGTAAAATTCTTCCTGTTCCAAAGTCTCCTTTTTAATGAGTTCCTCAGACACCTTTTTAACCGCTGCCTTATAAGTAGTAAGTATCTTAGTGGCTCTTTTATAACCGGTATCTATAAACTTCTTTACCTCCTCGTCTATTTTGGAAGCTACGTTTTCGGAATAGTTTCTTTCGGTTGTCATTTCTCTCCACAAGAAAACCATTTCTTCGCCCCTCCCGAAAGTTATTGGTCCGAGATCGCTCATACCAAAACGAGTTACTAGAGCGCGGGCCAGTGACGTGGCTTCTTTTAAGTCATTGGAAGCGCCTGTCGAGATATCGCCGAAGAAAATTTGTTCTGAAGAATAGCCACCCATCATAACCGCTAAGTCGGCCATAAATTGAGATTTAGTTTTAAGCCGGTCTTCGTCCAGAGGAAGTTTAAGGGTGTAGCCCCCCATTCTGCCCCGGCTCACTATAGAAATCTTATGAACCGGATCGGAATCTTTAAGGGCGGCAGCCGTAACGGCATGCCCGGCTTCGTGATAGGCAACTTTCTCTTTTTCTTTATCGGAGATAACTCGGCTTTTTCTCTCGGGACCCATCATTACTTTTTCAATGGACTTGTAGAAATCGTCCTGCAAAATTGTTTTCCTGCCTTCTTTAGCCGCTAAAATAGCTGCTTCATTTATGACGTTAGCCAGATCGGCCCCGGAAAACCCCGGAGTTCTGGCGGCAAACCTCCTTAAATCAACGTCCTTGTCTAAAGGTTTCCCTTTGGCATGAATCTTTAAAATTGCTTCTCTCTCATTGATGTCCGGCAGGTCTAGGGTTACTCGCCTGTCAAACCTACCAGGCCTTAAAAGGGCGGAGTCTAAAACGTCCGGCCTATTGGTAGCCGCCAGCACTATCAGTCTGGTTTCTTTCTCAAAGCCATCCATTTCAACGAGAATTTGGTTTAAGGTTTGTTCTCTCTCGTCGTGCCCTCCGCCCATACCAGTGCCCCTTTCCCGGCCCACCGCATCAATCTCATCTATAAATAGTATTGATGGAGCGGCGCGCTTAGCCGTTGCAAAGGCATCTCTGGTACGCGATGCCCCGACACCGACGAACATTTCCACAAACTCCGATGCCGAAATGTGGAAGAAAGGCACGCCTGCTTCTCCGGCCACAGCTCTCGCCAGTAATGTCTTGCCGGTTCCGGGAGCCCCCATTAAGAGAACGCCCCTAGGGATTTTAGCCCCCATATCTATATATTTCTTGGGGTTCTTGAGGAAATCAACTATTTCTAAGAGCTCTTCCTTTGCTTCTTTCAAACCCGCTACGTCGGCAAAAGTTATTTTGTCCCTGAATCCGGCAAAAGGCTTTAGATTAGCTCTGCCGAAAGTGAAGGCTTGGTTCATGCCGCCTTTAGCTTGTCTGGTAAAAAGCCAAAACAGAACTCCAATGATGAGAAGCGGCAAGACGGTAGGAATGATAATGGACAGCCAAAAACTGAGTCCTGACTGTTCGCGGATCTCCAACGAAACCGCGGACATTTTATCGGAGGCGATGTTGTAATTCTTGAAAGTTTCCGTGATGCCTACTCCAGCTTCTTTCTTAGAGGTCAGTTTCTCGCCGCCCTTCAGGGAGATATTTAAATCATTGCCCATTACTACGATACTTTGCACCTCGCCGGCGTTTATCTTATTAGCTAAGTCGCTTAAGTTGACCTGCTTGATTGGCTGCTGCAGTTCATAAGCTAACGAGAGAAGCAAAGTAAAGGTGAGGAGGATGGAAGCCACCCAAAAGAAATTTTTATATATTTGATTCTTCAAATCTTAGGCTTTAAATTTGAGGACAATTCTTTTATCCTCTAACTTTATAGAGTCTATCACAAAATCGTGGATAGAGTCTTTCTCTAAGTTCTTCTTCAGTTCTTCTAAGGAACCGAATTCTGAAACGTGGATTAAACCGATGATATCTTCGGTTAATTTAACGAAAGCGCCGAATGGGCTAAGTTTATAGACCTTACCGCTGACCGTCATACCAGCCTTAAACTTCTCGTCTATACCGGTCCAAGGATCGGCTTTAAGAGCCTTTAAAGAGAGGGTTACGCGGCCGTCTTTAATCTCCAGGACCTTGGCGCTCACCGCGTCTCCTACATTAACCACTTCTTTCGGGTTATCTATTAAGCGGTGGTCCAGCTCGGAAATGTGGATTAAACCCTCTACTTCCGGAGTGTCGGCAAACCTGAAGAAAGCGCCGAAATTGGCTACGCCGGATATAATGCCGGAAACTACGTCTCCCGCCTTATATTTATTCAATAATTCTTTAACATTAACGCTTGATGCTTCTCTCTCGGAAATAATAAGCTTGTTGGTTCTGGGATTGAGGTTAAGGATTTTAACTGTTATCTCTTCACCCACGAACTTCTGGAAAGCCTCTACCATCTTAGCTCTGTCTCCTTCGGCGTTCTTCGGATACCTGTCGTTAGCGAGCTGTGAGCCAGGCAAGAAAGCGGAAACTCCGTTAAGCTGGGCGATTAAACCCCCGGCGTTAGCGTCAACTATTCTTACGGTGAAAGGCTCATCCTTTTCTTTAAGATCTTTCAATTCCTGCCAGACTTTCTGTCTGCCAGCTTCGGTCAGCGACAACTCTATTAAACCTTTGTCGTTTTCGGAGACGACAACCTTGGCGGCCACTTCATCTCCTATCTCCATTTTCTTTAGAGCCTCTCTGGCGTTAGTCAGTTCGGAGCCATAAATGATTCCGGTGCCGACTTTAGGCACCTCAAAATAAACCGCCCTAGGGGCTTTCTCCAATAATTTGACCTGGACTAAATCGCCCGGTTTTAGAATAGGCATTAAACCAGGCTCGGACTTTAACATCTGGAGCTCAATTGACTCCTGCGCTTTGATAGTAGCTAACTGCATATGAGCCGCATTATAGGGTAAACCCGGATTGAAAATCAACATGTGCTCTGCTAAAATAAACTTAACGCTTATAAAAGCTCTTAATTTTAATTCTATGGTTATAAAAGCTTCTAAATCACTCGGCTTCATCTGCGAAGCTCGTTCGTCTGCCCTTGAGGCCGGCGAATTTAAATTAGCCGTTGACCCGGAAGAAAATAACGAGAAGAACAACGACAAGATTACCTTAACTTTAAAAACAGCGACCAAATTACCCTTCTCCCCTTACACCTCTCTGAATTTAGTCCAGGGAGCGGGTGACTACGAGGTTTCGGATGTTAAGATTTTGGGTATCCCCCTGGCTAAAGAATCGGACGCCAAGAGGCTCCGCACTGCTTACATGGTGACTATGGACGGCATGAATCTTTTTTTCCTGGGAGACGTTAAGGCGGATTTGGGTGAAGATTTTTTGGAAGATATTGGCGAGATAGATTTATTTTTTGTTTCCGGTGAAGCTGACCCCAAAGAAGTGCTAGCTCTTATTAAAAACATAGAGCCAAGAATTGTGATTTGCGGTTCGGATAAAAGCGTCAAAATCTTATCCAGTGAATTAGGTCAATCAGTGGAACCAGTGGATAAAATTTCTTTTAAAAGAAAAGATATTGAAGGAGAAGGCACTAAATTAGTATGGCTCAAGGAGAAATAGAGAAAAAGGAGATAACGGAAGAACTTAAGCAGTCCTATCTGGATTACGCTATGTCGGTTATCGTGGGCCGGGCCCTGCCCGATGTCCGTGATGGTTTAAAACCGGTACACCGTAGAATTCTTTGGGCTATGTGGGAATCGGGTATCACGCATTCAGCTAAACTAAGGAAGTCAGCTAACGTCGTCGGAGAAGTTTTGGGCCGTTACCACCCCCACGGTGACGCTTCTGTTTACGACGCTTTAGCCCGTATGGCGCAGAATTTTTCCTTGAGGTATCCGCTTATTGAGGGCCAGGGTAACTGGGGCAGTATTGATGGAGACAGTCCGGCGGCTATGCGTTATACGGAATGCAGACTTTCCGCCTTAGCCGAAGAGCTTCTCACTGATATTGAGAAAGAAACGGTGGACTTTATGCCGAACTACGACACAACCAGAAATGAACCCAAAGTTTTGCCGGCTAAAGTCCCACAACTTTTAATAAACGGTTCCGATGGTATTGCCGTGGGTATGGCTACCAAGATTCCTCCCCATAATCTGACAGAAATTATTGATGCGACCCGTGAATTAATAGACAATCCCAAGGCATCTTCCGAAGATCTGATGAAATTTATCCAAGGACCAGATTTCCCGACCGGAGGAATTATTTATAATAAAAAAGAAATCAACGAAGCTTACGCTACCGGCCGGGGCAGAATTACGGTTCGCGGCGTAGCCGAAATAGAAGAAAAGAAAATAGTCATCACCGAAATCCCTTACCAAGTTAACAAGGCCGAAATGATTATTAAAATTGCCGAGCTGGTAATGGAAAAAAGAATTGAAGGCATCAGGGACCTGAGAGATGAATCGGATAAAGATGGTTTAAGAGTAGTTATAGATTTAAAGTCTGACGCCGTGCCGCAGAAGGTTTTAAACCAGCTTTATAACTGGACCGACCTGCAGAAAGATTTTCATTTAAACATGCTGGCCTTAAGCGGCGGCCTGAAGCCCAAGATTATGTCTATTAAAGACGTCTTGGAAAACTTCGTGGCCCACAGGCAAGAGGTAATCAAGCGGAGGGCTGAGTTTGATCTGAACAAAGCCCGCGAGAGAGCTCATATCTTGGAAGGGTTAGCTAAGGCCCTGTCTGTTATTGATAAGATAATTGCCACCATCAAGAAGTCGGAAAATAAAGAAGATGCCCATGGGAAACTGATGTCCGGTTTCAAGCTCAGTGACTTACAGGCTACGGCTATCTTGGAAATGAGATTGCAGACATTGGCAGCGCTCGAAACCCAGAGAATAGAAGACGAGCTTAAAGAAAAACAAAAGCTTATTGAGGAACTCACCATCCTTTTAAAGAGTCCGGCTAAAATGCTTAAGGTAGTGGCTGAGGAACTCGCCGACATTAGAAAGAGATTTGGTGATGAGAGAAGAACCAAGCTTCACGTGAGCGGCCTCAAAGAACTGAATGTTGAAGATTTAATTCCATCCGAAGACGCCATTGTTACTATGTCAGGCGACGGCTACATTAAACGTCTTCCGCCCAACACCTTTAAGAAACAAAAAAGAGGGGGTAAGGGTTTAATGGGCAGTGAGGTTGGGGAAGAAGACGTGGTGGGTCATTTCTTGGCTGCCAACACGCACGACAACATTTTATTCTTTACCGCTAGCGGCAAGGCTTACCAAACTAAAGTTTACGAACTTCCGGTCGGCAGCCGCGTCAGCAAGGGTAAAGCTATACACAATTTCCTGGAAATTCCTCCAGCTGAAAAAATCAGCGCTATTATCACTTACTCCACCGAACGCGGTAAGGCTCCGGGGTATTTGGTTATGATGACCGAAAAAGGCGTGATTAAGAAAACGGCTATCTCTGAATTTGAAAATGTAAGACGCACGGGCATCATCGCCATCGGTCTTAAGAAGGGAGACAGCTTAGGCTGGGTGAAAATTTCCACCGGCCAAGAAGAATTAATCCTCACTACCATTAAGGGTCAGGCCATTAGATTTAAAGAAAGCGAAGTCCGCCCGATGGGGAGAACTGCCGCGGGAGTAAGGGGTATTTCTTTAAGGAAAGGAGATTCCGTGGGCGCCTTCGATGTCATTTCTCCAGATAAGCTGGGTTACAAAGTTCTGGTAGTGATGAATAACGGCTTTGCTAAACTCACCGAACTCAAAGAATATAAAGTTCAGAAAAGAGGAGGTAAGGGAATCCTGACCGCCAAAGTTACTCCGAAAACAGGCGAACTGGTTTCTTCCCATATGATCTCCGACGAGAAAGAAATTCTGGCTATTTCCGTTAAGGGTCAGATGTTGCGCACCGAATTGTCGAGCGTGAGATCCACCGGCAGAGCCGCTCAGGGCGTCCGCATCATGAGACTGAAATCTGGCGACAAGATTGCTGGAACGGTCTGTTTCTAGGTAATATTAGTCATATGCAATTTACCAGACCGCAGTTAGTTATATTAAGTACAGCTGGATTCATAGTCCTTTTCTTCCTGCTTGTTTTTTTGGGTATCATTCCGGGGCTTCGTCAAGACATAGGAGGCAGGGTGACTCTGCAGGCTTGGGGAGTTGATGACCCTAAACTTTGGAGTGGGGCTATTAGTTCTTTCCAAAATAAGTATCCAGGCAACACTGTTAAATATACGCAAGTACCCGAGGCCAGTTATGAAAAGCAACTCTTGGATGGTCTCGCCGCCAATAAAGGCCCCGATATTTTCTTTTTCAAAAACTCCTGGCTTTTAAAACACGGCAATAAAATTATTCCGGCAACCGACGAGGCCATCACTCTCTCTGCTTTCAGAAATTTTTTCCCGGAAGTAGCCGAAGAAGACTTTGTCTATCAAGGCCAGATATATTCCCTGCCTTTATCCATAGATACCCTCGCTCTCTTTTATAACAGGGACATTTTTGATAATAAAAGGATCGCGGTGCCCCCGGTTACCTGGGATGAGGTTAAAGCAGATATTTTACGTACCCGCGAATTCGGGAGTAAGGGCGCTATTGCTAAATCAGGGCTTGGTATCGGAGCGACTTCCAAATCGGTTACTAACGCCCCCGATATTCTTAATCTCCTTTTCCTCCAATTCGGTGCTCCTATGAAAGACAGCTTAGGCCGGGTGGCGATTTCTAACGAGCAGGGGTTAAAGACACTTAACTTTTATACGCAATTCGCTAAATACGGCAATCTTTATTACACCTGGGGAGATTCCTTTAAGCCCGACTTGGATTCTTTCGCAACGAAGCAATTAGCTATGATGTTGGGTTACGCTTCCCAGGTTTCAACTATCAAAGCTAAGAACCCTTCTTTAAACTTTGCCATTGCCCCAGCTCCGCAAATGAACAAAACTGAAGCCGTGAATTTCCCTAACTATTGGGGGTTAGCTGTTTCTTCCGAGGCCTCAGCTAAAGAAGCTGCTTGGAATTTCGTTGTTTTCGCGGCTACCGACTCAGCCACAGCCTCCAACTACGCTACCGCCGGCGCTAAGCCGCCCGCCCTAAGAAGCCTTATCAGCCAATACCTTAACAGCCCCACCCTGGGAGTTTTTGCCGCCCAGGCCCTGACAGCTAAAAGTTGGCTCCAGCCGGATGATGTAGAGGTAAAAAACGCCTTTGATAATATGGTAGAATCAGTATTGTCAGGCAGATTAACCCCCGATAAAGCTTTGAGGGGAGCGGAAGACTACCTGAATTCTATTTCCCAATGATAAAGGCAGAGACCAAGATATAAAAATGTTTGATTTTGTAAAAATAGCTTCAGCGCAAGGAATTGTTCCATGTGGTGGCCCTGGGCAACCGGCATGCACTTCCTGGGACAATCTTTCCCAGTTGATAAATAATTTAATTACTTTTTTACTCGAAGTTTCCATACCATTGGCGGTTCTCGTTATTCTTTACGGGGGTTTTCTGATACTCACCGCGGCCGGGTCGGAAGGTAGGTATGAACAGGGCAAAAATGCTATTATAGGAGCTGTAATAGGTTTATTTATAGTCTTTGGGTCTTATATTTTAGTTAGCTTAATAACTAGAGCCTTATCGGGATAAATTATGAATTTTTTAATACAAAAAGCATTCGCTCAGGTTTTCCAGACAGATGGTGGAGGCTCCGGTTCTTCGGGTAGTGGAGCTTTCAGTATCAACCCTCCAGCCGGTATCCCTACTAATGTCTGCGATATTATTAATAGTATTACCAACTTTATAATAGCCGTTTCTATTCCGATAGCCGGCTTAATGATTCTCTACGCCGCTTTTAAAATACTGACTGCCGCGGAAAATCCTAAAAGATTTGAAGATGGCAAGAATATCATGATTTATACCGTGATCGGATTAGTCGTCATCCTGCTTGCTAAAGGGTTAGTCGTTATCGTTACTCAGCTATTAGGAGTTGATAACAGCGGCCTGTGCTCTTAACAAAGGGCTGGCTTTGTGGTATCTTGTTAAAAATAAAAAGGTCGAAGTTTAACACTAAATATGATAAATAAATTCAAGTCAAAAATAACTTCAACTGCTTTGCTTTTAGCTTCACAGGTCGCTACCGTTAGCGCTCAAGGACCGGGCGGCGTAACCCCTATCGCTACTTCCGGAACCATAAACATCCCCGGAATAGTTAACAGCATAATGAACTGGGGCTTTGGCCTTTTGGTCGTCTTAGCCGCCTTATTTATGCTTTGGGCCGCTTATATGTATTTGACGGCTGGCGCCATTGAGGGCAACCTTGATAAAGCCAAACACTACATTCTCTACGCTGTTATCGCTATTGTGGTAGGCTTCATCGCTAAAGGTATCGTTACTGTTATTACCGGACTTTTAGGAACTTAGTAAATCTAAATTAAAAGCAATTTAAAAACCCGCCTTTATTAAGAGGCGGGTTTTTGTTTAGCGCTCAACCGTGATGGTTACCGTGCCGGGTTCCGAACTCGTAAATTGGAAGATGGTCTTTCTGAGACCTTCCCAATTATTTTGATCGGGACCTATTTTAAATCCGGAACCGTCTATGAATTTGATATCTCCATCGACGTCCGAATCTATCCTCACTGTAGCGTGAGGCGGGGCCTTAACCCAGCAAGTCCATTTGCCAGGGATGAGGTTTAATTCCAACTGATCACCGTTCCAGGTAGCGCAGGTCTTACTATTAGACTCCGCGGACCAATTGCCGGCGATTTTACTGAAAAGACCTCCTCCGAAGACAAAAGCCAAGGCGAGAATGCCGATGACGATGAGGGCTAGAAGGGATTTGAGAATCCATCTAGGAGCCTTTTGGTTCTTGTCCATGTTATTTGTCTTTAGCTATTAATCAAGAGATCTATCGCCACGCAGAGCCGAGCGGATTAGCGGAGCGATCTCCTCTAATGCTTTGCCGGTTCCGCGCGGGAACTGAACCTTGTAATTGTGGTCGTTCACTTGTTTGGTAACTTTACCGAGATCCGCCATGACGAAATTGGCGGCCTCAAGGATACTTAGCCCAGTTTTCTCTTTTAGGGCATTCATCCTATCACCAATGTGATCCAACTCAATTATTTCGGCTTCACGTTCCAGAATTTCCCCTGCGGCCTTTTGAGCCTTGGCGGCCATTTCGCCTGTAATCGCGATTTTATCCACGTTCAGACGGTCTAGGACGATGCCAAAGCTAGGTAGCCTGCAGTTCCCCGCGCCTCTGGTGAAATTCTGCTTCTGTTCCTCGGTGAGTTCATTCACTCCGAGAATCTTCTGCAGAATGACTTCTATCGCTTCCACGATCTTGCCCTGCGCCTCTTGCCACGTTTGTGGCCCTTCGGTGGTAGAGCGAGCCCACTGCAATACTCTCTGAGAGACAACATCTTTAAGGATGTTGGTAACTCCGGCTTCACCTTTGTTATCAAGGTAAACGTTGAGAGATTCGGGGTTCTGATAATCGGGGTGGAAAGTAAGACTTATCCTAATGTCTAATTCAGCATTATCAGGAGTTCTTACTTGTTCCGGAGAAAAGTCCACGTTGATGTTAGATCTGTCCACCAGGACAAAATCCATAAGGAAGGGATAGCCGAAGAAAAATCTCCAGCCTTCTCCTTTCACCCAATTCCGTCTTTCGCCGAGAACTTGGACCACGGCGACATGCGGGGGACTGGCGGGAATCTGGACCAAGCCGTAATAGACTATGGCGCCGGTGATTCCTATCACTATGAGTGCTAGTGCTATGATTATTATCATATACTTGTATCCGATTTCTCCCGTGAAGGATTCATCGGACACCACGTTAATTAAGTTATTAAGGAACAGTACGACCGTGCTGTTCTGTACTTTAATTAGTACCATATTTTGAATAAATAGTCAAGTTATACTAGTATTTATCTATATAACTGCCCCCGTGGCGGAATTGGCATACGCGCGTGCCTTAGGAGCACGTCCTGCAAGGGTTAGAGGTTCAAATCCTCTCGGGGGCACTATGAAACAAATTAAAACAAAAAATAAAACCAGCGAAGATAAAATCGGACCGGAAGTAGTCGTTAAAGTTTACGACCCTAAGCTTGGTATGCGCGGTTTCCTGGTGATTGATAGCACAACCTTAGGTATGGGTAAGGGCGGTATTAGAATGACACCGGATGTAACAGAAGTTGAAGTGGCCCGGTTAGCGAGAACCATGACTTTTAAAAATGCTTTAGCCGATATTCCTTTCGGTGGAGCCAAGGGCGGGATTATCTGGCCCGGCGGTTCGGAAGATTTAAAAAAACAATATATGCAGAGTTTCGCCAGAGCTATTCAATTACTGACTCCTAAAATGTATATCGCGGGGCCCGATGTTAACACAGGTGAAAGAGAAATGAAGTGGTTTGTGGAAGCCACGGGAAACTGGAGGTCTGCGACCGGCAAGCCAGCCGATCTGTGCATGAAAATCTTCGGCAAGAAAGGAGAGCGCTGCGGCATCCCGCATGAATTTGGCAGCACGGGGTTTGGAGTAGCTCAGGCCACGGCGGTAGCCGCCGAAGTTTATGGTTTGAATATTAAAGGAGCGACCATTGCCATAGAGGGCTTCGGCAATGTGGGAACTTTTGCTTTCAAATATTTGGAAGAGGTGGGCGCTAAAGTTGTGGCGGTGGCCGATAGTCGGGGAGGTATCTATAACGCCAATGGATTGGACTACAAAAAATTAATGGCGTTGAAGAAAGAAAGAAAATCAGTTGCCGATTATAAGCCTGGTAAAAAAATAACCCGTGACGCCATTTTCGGTCTGAAAGTTGATATCTTGATCCCGGCTTCTGTCACGGATGTTATTAACGACAAAAATAAAAGCAGTATTAAAGCGAAGATTATAGTTGAGGGAGCTAATATCCCTATGCGTGAAAACGTAGAAAACTGGCTCTGGCAAAAGGGAATTATGATAGTGCCTGATATGATTGCTAACGCCGGCGGTGTTATCTCCTCCTATGCCGAATATCGCGGTTACAACCCCAAGCGTATGTTTGATTTGGTGGATAAAAAAATCAGGAAAACCACCCAGGCCGTGTTGCGGAAATCAGTGGCGGAAAAAAAGAATCCCCGCTTCGTAGCCATGGAGCTGGCGCGTATCAAACTTTCTAAAAAATAAACTATTTTCTCCTCCTGCCGTGGAAGGCGTCGTGAACTTCGTGAAGCTCTTTATTGGTAACGTGAGTGTAAATCTGGGTGGTGGTGATATTGGCGTGGCCCAGAAGTTCCTGCACACTTCTTAAATCGGCTCCATTCATAAGTAGGTCGGTGGCAAATTGGTGGCGTAATTTGTGAGGAGTAATCCTATTAGGAATCCCGGCTGCTCGGCCGTAATAATCCACCATTCTTTGAATAGTGCGGGGGATGATGCGCCCTAAGACTTTAGGGCTCTTCCCCTTGGAGATGCTGATGAAAAGCGCCTGGTCGGTGTCA
>DASRUQ010000011.1:0-5096 GCA_035655355.1 Minisyncoccota bacterium | reverse complement strand
CTTGTTCTTGGTAAGTTACCCAAAATAATTTTTCTGCGAATCTTGAATGGTGGACCTAGGGAGAATCGAACTCCCCCCTCCTCGTTGCAAACGAGGCGTTCTACCACTGAACTATAGGCCCGAAGTGAAGAGCGAAACGGAAGTTCTACTTACATTTCGGCTGAGTGATGGGCCTATATCTTTAGATATAGGCCCAGAGCCAACATTTATAACACCCCTTAGAGATTATGGGAATTAAACCCTAACATCAAGTTTTGGATTCCAGAGGATAGCCTCTATCGCTCTGCCTTTGAGAGATCTTGCTTTGCGGAATTTCCAATCATGGATAGCCGGATAACCTTTTTGGGAATCGTTACTAATGGCTTTGTTACTGCCCACATAAAAACCAATGTGGCGATGCAACATCTCTTTTCCTGAACTAGCCGGACCCCAGATGATAATAGCGCCAGGCTTAGGCTTGGAAATTTCCCGCCAGCCCGATGCTTTCAATTCACGCTCTACCCGCTTCACGGTTAAATGCGGCGCGTCTATAAGGTCAAAAAGGTTCAAGACGATAGAGACAAACCAGGCGCAAGAAAGATCGCCGTTTTTAGCGATGTCTATTTTTTTCCTGCCATCAAAAACGTAAAAATTTCTGAAAGACTTAGAGCCGACACTATTTTTAATGACCGAAATATAAGTTTCAAATATAAGGGGCTTCATATTAATATTTCCTTCATTTTAGTATCTCTTTAGCCTCGTTCCAGAAACGGCCGTCGTTATGTCTTACTTTTAACCAATACCACCATTCCCCTCCCCATAAGTAGTATTCATCAAAGCCCGTATTTTTGGCAAAATTAATGGTCTCTTTAAAATAGTCTAAATTGAAAATTTCCATCTGCCTGGCGTAAGTCAATTCCGGCGTACCTTTTTCTCCCCACGGCTCCGCCTGAAGTTCTATTATAATAAATGGTTTTTTGTAATCACCTATTATGAACCTGGTTAATTTTTCTTTAACACGGAAAAAATTAGGAGCAATAGGGTAGTCAACAACTCCTACATATTGCCCAATCGAGACCGGATAGACTCTTCTATACATAGTACTGCCGAATACATCTCCGTAGGGGGCGGTTCGCCACCACATACCGGTCTCTCCGCCGTCAGTCGTCACAACCGGCCTGGAATCAAGTGACTTCACTAGCGCCACTTCCCCGCCAAGGTAGCCATCGGGTCTCCCCTGACATTTGCCGAAAAGGAGAAATGGCTCGTTCTCAACCTGCCACATAACTACAGACTCACTCCCGCGGTATCTCGTGACCACCGCCTTTAAATAATCCAGCACGGCAGCCTCTTTCTCTCCGGGTGTTAATCCGGAAGTCCACGCAGGCACATGACACTCGGGCCAACGGGGTGTTTTCATCCCCATCGAGAGAATTATTTTGGCGCCGTCACCCTCCGCGACCTCCACAAAATTATCTAACTCCGAGAAATTAAAAACTCCCTTCTCTTTTTCTATTTCGTCCCAGTAGGCAATCAGACGTATCTTCTTTGGGTGCAGTTCGTTGATGATAGCGTTAAAGGTTTCTTCCGGATCTAGGCCGAGTTCAGCGGCAAATTTATCCGAAAAAGTCACCCCCCAGGATATTTGCCTATCTGGATTCACCGCGGGCAAACTGCGGGAGTAACTTACTATACCTAAAGACACAAACCCGATAGCTACCAAACCGGTAGCCACGGCTTTGCCGAGAAGCGCCTTGCCTTTAGAGATTTCTTTTAAGAAGAACCAAGAGGCCAAGAAAATCACTATGTACCTTATACTCTGGGTGGAATCAACAAGCGCTGGATGAGCCAACGATATGGCTACATTTATAAGGACCGAGCCCAAGCCGGCATAAGCGCGATTGATAACGTAGAGAAACTGATTTTCGGGGAGAGCTCCTTTTTTTGAAGCGATAATACTCGCGCGCGCCGCAGGATACAGAAGGAAAAGCGAGGCTACAATGGCGCCGCCCGTTTTTATAAGAAAGAACCCCGTAACAAAGTTTGTATCCTCAAAAACCAATTTTGCTAAAACGTTGGAAAAACCAAAAAGGATGGCGGCTAAAAGTATTAAAGAAATAGACTTAACATTTGCTCTCTCCCCGCCTAACAAAAATAAAACAAAGCCGCCGACAACGAGGAAAGAGAAGCCAATAAGATCTCCTAAACTTAATTTATCGCTAAGCAGAAAAAATCCTATAAAAAGAGTAAATACCGGCGAGAAACCGCCGATCACCGGCAAAGTTTCAGAGGCATGTCCGCGGTTCAAGGAAAAGAACATAGCCAGCATCGCAAATACGAAAGCCGCTCCGCCAAGTAAGGCTAAAAAGATGGCGGTAAGCGACACCGACTCAAGTCCGAAGGGCAAAAGCGCTACGGAAAAAATTCCCAACATTCCCAGCCAAAAGGTGTAAGCCCACGGGTCAAAAACGCCCCGGCGCAATAAGAGCTTATCAAATACTCCGGAAGTTCCTAAGACAATTTGAGCTAAAGTGGCAACGAGTAACCAAACCATATCAAACGGAACGATTTTCTATTATTTCTCTATATGCGAAAGCGCTCGGCCTAACACTGCGTTTAAAAGTTTTATAATCAACCTCCATAAGGCCAAACCTCGGGGCAAATCCTTTGTCCCACTCAAAGTTATCCATAAGCGACCAATGAAAATATCCTTTGAGATCAACCCCGTCCTTGATAGCTTTAAAGGCCCAAGAAAGATGGTCTTTGATAAAAGCGGCTCTTTTACTGTCATTAGCGTCAGCTAAACCGTTCTCAGTTATATAGACTGGCTTTTTGTACCTTTTAAGATCCATAAGCACGCGGTACAGTCCTTCCGGATAAATTTCCCAGCCAAGATCAGAAACCGATTTATTTTCGTTTTGGTTGAATCCCCAATTTATGCGGTTGTGGAAATAGTAGTTCAAGCCGATAAAATCGTATGAGCCGCCAACGCGACGCAGAAAATAATGATTCCAAATATCGTTAGTTAAAGAACTTAAAATTTTATTCCAAGGATTTAAACCATAACTTTCAAAGTAAGAATTATTTTTTACCAAACCCACTTCCGCGTAAGGAACTGACTTTTTAATAATGACGTAGGCGGCTTGGTGAGCGCGAATGAGCTTCTTGGCCATCCGCCAGCACGAAAGTATATTTTTATTATTAGGCGGCCACTTGCCCCGAAAATAAGCGTTAAAGGCATAAATTTCCGGCTCGTTCATGGTAATCCAAAATTTTACCCCAAGATGTTTATAAGTCTCGGTGATTTTGATTACATATCTTTCAAAATAACGCACTGCGTCCTTATTCAGCCAGCCGCCCTTTTCAGCGAACCAAATGGGCAAGGTAAAATGCCATAAAGTAACGAACGGTTCGAGGCTTCTGTCTTTTAAGGCTCGAATTATTTCTTCGTAGTGCTTGAGCTCTTCCTCGTTAAACTTTCCTTCCTCCGGCTCAATTCTTGACCATTCTATAGAGAAACGATGAGCATTATGCCCGAGAGACTTAGCTGAATCAAAATCTTTTTTGAAAAGCCGGTAGTGATTCGCAGCCTGACCGGCGTCCCCCTTAGGCCATTCGCTCCAGTCACTCTTGTTCCCGCCTTCTACTTGGTAAGCAGAGGTAGCCGCGCCCCAAAGAAAATCCGGCGGGAACATTGTTATTTATTTTCTTCTTTACCCAGAAACCTCACCATATAAACTGTGATAACGACTATAAAAAGTGTCATTAAGACCGCGTAGAGAAGCTTGGCCGTGATAGTGCTGTCGGATAGCGGGAAAGCGTACTCAATCATTGATTTGATGGCATCGTTCCAGGCTAAACCAGCCACTAAGCTGAGCGCGGCGACTATATAGCCTGTAGTCCGTTCGCGAACTTCACGACTCAGCTTACTTCCTTCTTCTTTTATTCTTTCTTTCATCGCTTATTATTTTAATCTTTATTTGATACTTTTAAAACTTACCGCTCCTTCTCTTAAGACTTTTAGCTTCCCTCTTTTTAAGGAAACCAGAGTTGAAGGCAGAGAAGTAGTCTGGCCGGCATCAAGGTATAAAATTCTTTTACCGAAATATTTTTTAGCCCCGAGGATTGATCTGGCCGGTTCCTTACCTTCCAAATTAGCGCTGGGGGCAACCAGAGGGCCGGTTTCCACCAAAAGGTTTCTCAGCCACTTAGGCCGGGGCAAACGAAAAGCGATAGTATTCGTGCCGCGGTGCAGATAACGCATTTTCTTAGAGCAACTCAAAACAACACTCACCTTTCCTGGCCAGATATGCTTAAGAGTTCTTTCTTCATTGAGACTAAGCTTAACTCCAAACGAATTAAGATTATCCAGAGAACTTATAAGGACTACCATCGGTTTACCGGAATTCCTGCGGCGCAACTTATAAATACGCTCTACGGTCTTAAGAGAAAGCGCCTGACCGACTATGCCGTAGATAGTATCTGTCGGGATTACAGCCACTTTGCCTCTTTTTAAGGCGCTAATTATTTTTTTCTTAACTAACAGATTCACTCTTAGAAGGTGATCTTGGCTCGGTAGATTTTCCCCGCTGTTCCAGCTGTTCCTACTTGACCTCCACAAGTATTGCCGTTCCCACCCGCGCCGCCTGTTACGCTGATAGTACCCAAGCTCGGCAAGGTTTTATAAAATAAGATGACTGCTCCGCCACCACCTCCGCCGCCGCCACCACCTCCGGGGAAAACGCCTACATAACCACAACTACCACCGCCACCATTACCGCCGAGCGCCCGAATTGTTCCGTTATTAGTTAGAGTTTGCGCGGAAATGAAAACAATGCCACCGCCCGTTCCTCCTCCTCCACCACCGCCTCCATCATAACCATTACCACCTCCGCCGCCGCCACCTCCCGCCGAAGAAGAACCGGTAATGCCGCTGGTCGCTCCGCTGGCTAATAAGTAATTAAGGTCGCCAACACTTGTAATAACTGTTTCTCCGCCACTCGGCAGATTAGTTGAAGTAGGTATGACTTGTTTAACAATCTGCGCCTGTTCACTGGTCGCGGTTCCGCCGCCGCCGGCATTACTGCAGCCGCTGCCATTACCGCCGCTGCCGGCAG
>DASRUQ010000010.1:0-2455 GCA_035655355.1 Minisyncoccota bacterium | reverse complement strand
TTGGATTTCTCTTCGTCTCACTTTCTTTAACGTCCACCACCGCCCAAGTTCCATACTTCCCGGCAGCTACAATTCTATTAGCTTCTTTTTCTGTTTTAGGTTCTTCGGAGCAAACTAAAGTTAGGGCTTCTTTTTTCTTGGTTTCCAAATCAGCTGTTAATACCCAGAAGTCTTCAGGCTTAAAGGCTCTTACTTCCCGTTCGCGTTCCATCAGTATCCGCAGAGCGGGGGATTGTACCCGGCCGGCGGAGAGTCCGTAACGTACTTTTTTCCAAATTAGCCCGGAGAGGTCGAAGCCCACCAATCGGTCGAGTACTCGGCGGGCTTCCTGGGCCCGTCGCAGATTCTGGTCTATGTCACGGGGATTAGCGACGGCCTCTTCTATAGCTTCCTTGGTAATCTCATGGAACACTATGCGTTTGGTGTTCTCTGGCTTCAAATCAAGGGCCATAAAAAGATGCCAGGCTATAGCTTCTCCTTCGCGGTCAGGGTCAGTGGCCAGCAGTACCTCGTCGGCTTTAAGAGAGAGTTCGCGGAGCTTTTCTACTAAATCTTCTTTGCCCTTAGATACCTCGTAGTGAGGTTCAAAGCCGCCTTTAATATCTATAGCCTTACTGTTGTTTTTAGGCAGATCTCTGACGTGTCCGTAGGAAGACTCTACTTTAAAAGTCTTGCCCAAAAACTTGCCTATGGTTTTGGCTTTGGTCGGGGATTCTACAATGACTAATTTCATATCTATTATATAGTGTACCCTCCTCCTGCTTCTTCCAGAAATCCTTTGATAAGCAAAGAGGCGAGATTTTGGTTTACCTTCTGGGCGTCAAGTTTAGTTAGTTGGATTATTTTGTCAACTTCTAAGGCTGAACCAGCCTCAGTAATTACTTTTAATATTAAGCTCTCAGCTTCATTTACATTTCCCTTTTTAAATTCTTTTTCTAAGCTTTCTAAGCCCAAGTCTTCAATAATATCTTTAACCGAAGCGGTCAGTCTTGCTCCTTCCCGGAGAAGCAAGTGTGAGCCCACATAATTATAATTATTAAACCCTCCGGGTACTACGAAAACTTCTCTGCCTTGTCTCGCGGCAAACCCCGCGGTGGCGAGAGCCCCAGATCTCTCCGGGGCTTCCACCACAATGACCGCTAGAGACAGACCGCTAATAATTCTGTTTCTCTGAATAAAGTTTTGTTTAAATGAAGGAACCCCGGCTTCATATTCCGAAACTATAGCTCCTCCCTTACTAAGTATCTCCTTAGCTAGGTTCTGGTTTTGAGCCGGATATATTTTGTCCAGACCGTTACCGAGAACTGCTACGGTTTTACCTCCAACAGAAAGCGTTCCCTCGTGAGCGGCTGTATCTATGCCCATAGCGAGTCCGCTTACTATAATAATGCCCTGTTGGGCCAGTTCCACTGCGATTTCTCTAGCCGTCCTTAAACTTTGAGCAGTGGCCTTTCTCGTTCCCACTATGGCTACAGCAGGCTCATCATTGAAAAATAAGTTGCCGCTCACAAAAATCTTAGAAGGAGCGTCAGGAATTTGGCGCAATCTGGGAGTAAATTGCGATATGTCCAGCGACTTTATATCCATGCCCTTTTATAATATCATAATAAGAATGCATAACACCTTCAGGTCGAGGCTAATTTACGGCTTATCCATTACCGGAGGGATAGTCATCTTTATTATGGCCGTAGTTTTATATCTCGGCCTTGATATCCGAGAAAAAACCGATGTCATAGCCCAAGCACAGGGTGAAATTTTATCTCGCATCTCCCAAGTTAGTGATCTTGGTAAGCTGAAAGGTCAGGAAAAGGAAGCTCAAGTAGCCCTTTTAAAACTTAACAGCGCTTTACCACAGCGTGATTCTCTTTTTGGAGTGAGTAGGGATTTAGGTGTTTTTGCCGAGACAAGAAATTTGGCCTTTGGCTCTAAGTTTGGCGAAGAAGTCGCGCCTAAAGACGGTAAGCCTGGATTTATCAAAGTAGAAATGAATATTGCGGGCAGTTACGATAATATCATAGGTTTTTTAAAAGATATTGAAACCAGCAGTTATTTCATCAATCCTTTCAGCTTGGATTTAACCAAGCAGGGCGTGGGTTATACTGGTGTTATTAATAGTGAAATATTTTTCAGCAACTAAGATGCATAAATACACTACGCTTCAAAAAAAATTAATTCTTTTGGCCATTACGGCAATTATTATCCTTAGCCTTGTGGTTATTTACTCTTTGTTTTTTTTGAGTGATAATCTATTCCGCGCTTTAGTACCCGGCAATGGCTCCGATACTGGGTCGGTCCAGTTTAATTTAGAGGGCTTTAACAACCTGGGGCTTTAGCTCGTCATCACGCGCGTGTAGCTCAGTGGTAGAGCACAGTCCTGATAAGACTGGGGTCGGAAGTTCGATCCTTCCCACGCGCACATGATTTTTGCGTTCTGTGCCAGCCTGTGAGGGGTGGG
>DASRUQ010000009.1:0-18371 GCA_035655355.1 Minisyncoccota bacterium | reverse complement strand
CAAACTTCCTGATATCGGAGAAAGCCAAAGTCTTGGGGCCGCTGAGCCTGAAAATCAAGTGGATATGCTTATTCTCTTTAAATTTTTTAAGTTCCCCAAGGAGCAGGTTGCCGGTCATTTTGGGATGAATTAAAAGGATTCTGTCTTTATCTAGATAAATTAGAATGTTCTTGGCGCGTCTCTTGATATCCAAGATTCTCGCTCCAGCTATTTCCTTTTTAAACTTGGCTGACGAGTGGCTTTTAAGATGGCCGGGCCAAAGAACTAAAACAGATTTAATTCTTTGGCCTACTATTCTAAGTTTGAGATCGTTAGCGATGGTTTGTACTTCCGGCAGTTCGGGCATTATTGAGACTCGCCATAGAATACCTCTTTGGGAGGAATAAGGGTTGGATCGGTTGGCAGGGTAATATAAGCCTTAGTTCCCCGGCCTACTTCGGATTCCAGCCAAATATTGCCGCCGTGCCTATTAATAATATTCTTGGTGATGTAAAGCCCCAAGCCGGTTCCTTCGGCCCTAACTCTTATGGCATTCTCGGCCCTAAAGAACTTTTTAAAGAGTTTTCTGACGTCGCTGGCGGGGATGCCTATGCCGGTATCAACAACGCTAATCTGAGCGTAGGGCTTATCTGGCAGCTTCTCTAGTTTCACCGTTACGCTGCCGTTTTTAATATTATATTTAATGGCGTTATCAACAATATTGGATAAAGCCATGCCAAACTTAATGGGGTCTATTTTAACTACCATTGAAGGATCTGTCCCTTTATCGAAATACAAATTCACCCCATACTCTTTAGCCATTAAATTGGCATTAATCAAAATATCGGATAAGAAAGAGACTAAATCTATATTTTCCATATTATAGCCAAAGCGTCCTTCCTCAATCATGGAGACATCAAGGAGGTCATTAACAATCTTAAGCGTCTTCCCCGCCGCCAGGGCCCCATTTTGTATCAATTCTTTATCACCGGGGGGGAGGGAGGTTATTTTATTCAAAGCTTCAAAGGTCCAATTAATACCTGTCAGCGGAGTTCTTAACTGATGAGCTGCCACAGTAATAAACTCAGACTTTGATTTATAAAGCTCAACCTCTCTAGTTCTGTCGTGGATAATTTTCACGAAACCGCTTGTCTCGCCGTTAGCCATAACCATTTTAACCGTAGTGACGGTTAAATTCATTTCCGGATTATCAAAGGTAACGTCAAAAATTTGGGGATAACCGTCTCCTTCACTTCTTTTAATAACCAGGGGAGCGAGCGACGGAAAGAGGATCTGAGCCAATATCCTGAATCTTCCTTCTTTAGCTCTTTCGGGTCCGAAATATTGCCCAGTAATATCTTCCTTTTTAAGGCCTAATAGTTTTTCGGCGGCCGCGTTTATTACTGTTATCTTAAAATTATTATCGTAAGAAATAATCGCATCGGATAAGCCGGAGACTATGTCGTTAAGCCTTAGGGCGCTGGACTTCATCTCTTTATTAGACTTGGCGGTCCGTAAATTGTTCCAGAAGATAAGCAGAACGATGACTAAAATAATAGAACCCTTAACCGCCCAGTTGAGTGAGGTGAAAAAATAATCTGAAGCGAAAAGCAGGCTAACGAGGGTCAAGAAAATCCATAAAGACCTCATTTCGGGAAGTTTTAAGTCGGCTACCGAGAAATTTACGGTTTCTTTGAGTTTTTGAAACATTGGGTTTAATTATAACCCGCTTACGCGTTCAATTAAACTATTAAAGCCTAGTCCTTTAAACTCTTCTGAGATTTTCTCCAGATTCAGTTCGCCGCGATCCAAATCAAGAAGAGAGGCCTCAATCGGCAAATCAAAACATAAAGTGGCCAGTTTTTTAGACAAAATACCCTTGTCACGCCCCAGCGTCAGCTTGCTCTGAACTTTGAGCTCGGGGAGGCCCACTTCGTCTATCTCCTTATAAATATTTTCCAATGAGCCGAACTTATTAAGCAGAGTGACGGCGGTCTTGGGTCCTATACCCGGAACGCCTGGGATGTTGTCGGATTTATCCCCGACCAATCCCTTGTAGTCGGCCAAGAGAGACGAGGGAAGGCCAAATCTGGCCCGGACCGCTGCTTCGTCGTAGATGAAAGTATTGCTAATTCCCTTTTGGGGAGACATTACCACCACCTTATCGTTTCTGACCGCCTGAAGCAGATCTAAATCCCCAGAGAGGATACAGATTTTTTCTAAAGATTCTTCTGTTATAAATTTTTTAGAAAAAGTAGCTACGATATCATCCGCTTCCCAGCCTGGGGCTTCGAAAGATTTGATGCCAAAAAGGGTCAATAGGTTTTTGGCTTCTATCAGCTGAGAGATAAGCTCTGGATCGGCGGCAGCTCTAGTGCCTTTATATTCTTTGTAATCTTGTTTTCTAAAGGTGGCTTGGGGGGTATCAAAAGCGGCGGCAATGTAACGGGGAGCGCCATTGCCGATTATTCCTTCTCTCAAGACTTTAATGAGGATGCTGGAAACCCCATAAAGAGCGCCGGTAGGCTTTCCAGTCGGGGAAGTAAAGGGAGGCAAGGCATGATAGGCCCGATGAATAAGGGAGTTAGCGTCTATTAAAAGTAAGGTATCTTTCATTCTCTTTCTTGCCATGCCTGAGATTTATCCAAATAGTTCCTTTAGGAAGCAGATGCTTAACCTTATCGGCCCACTCCACCACTACTATATTGGGGGACTTAAGAATCTCTTTAACTCCCAAATGCGCGAGGTCATGAGCCGTTACCCGGTAGGCGTCAATATGGTACACGTTCCTCTTATTTTTTAAAACGAACTTCCTCATAATTAGAAAGGTTGGGCTCGTGACTTTTTTCTTACTGCCTAAAGCCTTAACTAAACTCTTAGTGAAAGTAGTTTTACCGGCGCCCAGATCGCCGACCAGTCCTAAAACAACCAGAGATTTAGTTTTTGTAATCTCACTCCCTAAGACTGCGGCGAGATGGGAGGTTTCTTTGGAGCTTAAAGATTTTACTTTCATCGTTTATTCAAGAATTTAAATATATAGACGCTTACCAGACCGGAGAGAACGGCCAGAAAAAGTCCTAGGACAAGGGGCCAAAAATCGTAAGTTTCTTTAAAATTGAACCCTGTGGCCGAAGCGCCTTGAGTACTGGGAGAGATTATAGATGCCTCGACGCGCGCAGTTTGATTAGTTTTAAACTGGGCAGCTGTTACAGTTTGCCCCTCGGTAATTCCATTGTAGCTTAATTTATCAACTTCTTTGCCTGAGGCGTCGGAAAGGTAAACGGAATCGGCATCATTATTTAAAGTTATTCTTGTTTCGTTGTAGGCCAGCTTTAAATCCCCGGAGGCCGAAATAGTTTGTCCATCTAATTTAAAAACTTTCCCGCCCACATCTCTAAGAGACCAGCCATTCAAAGTAACCGGAGAAGAACTATCGTTAAAAAGTTTTATCCATTCACCGGCCGCGTCTTTACCAGCCGGATTAGGTAAAAGCTCTTTTATATAAATCATAGAAGTCTGTCGGGATGCTTTTTACCTAAGTGAGAATAAGCTAGGGGTTCGACAGTACGACCGGCCGCGGTTCTCCTAATAAGGCCTAGTTTTAGCAAATACGGTTCGTAAACATTCTCTACTATGGCTCTATCCTCATTAATGGAGGCCGCAATAGTACCGACACCGACAGGCCCGCCATTAAATTTCTCTATGATGGCCAAGAGTAAAAGCCTGTCGTGGGCTTCCAGTCCTAATCCATCTACTTGTAAAATATCCAGCGTTTTTTGAGCTACTTCTTCGTCTACGCTGGGTTTACTATGAACTTCCATAAAGTCTCGGGCCCGTTTCAACAGGCGGTTCGCGACCCTGGGAGTGAAACGCGAGGCTTTGGCTAAAATGTTTATAGCGCCGTCTGTTATTTTTAATCCCAGAATAGAAGCCGATCTTTTAATAATAGCTTCTATATCTTTTTCTTCGTAATAATCCAGCCTGAAGGTGGCGCCGAAGCGTGACCTTAAGGGTTCCGAGAGCAAATCCATTCTGGTTGTGGCCGCCACAAGAGTGAAGGGAGGAATATCCAGAGAAATAGTTCTGGCCCCCGCCCCTTTGCCTATAATGATGTGCAGCTTGCGCGACTCCATAGCGGGATAGAGAACCTCCTCCACCATTCTGTTTAAGCGGTGAGCTTCATCTATAAAGAGGACGTCGCCGGATTCCAGGTTGCTTAAGATAGAGGCCAGGTCTCCCATTTTCTCTATCGCTGGGCCGGAGGTAATTTTCATGACGGAATTCATCTCTCTGGAGACTAGTTTAGCCAAGGTGGTTTTACCTAAACCCGCCTGGCCGTAGAAAAGAAGATGGTCTGACACTTCGCCGCGAGATTTAGCGGCATCAATAATAATTTTGAGACTTTTCTTTATTTTATCCTGACCAATATATTCGTCCCATTTACTGGGGCGGAGAATAGTATCAACGGTTTCGTCCACCTCCCCTGGATGGAGTGGATTTTTAGCTATCTCTTTGTCTTTGTTATTGGTTCCTTTTGACATATTGACAAAACTTATTTATTATGTTACACTTAACTCAAGTTAGAAAGCGTAGGCCTGCGGGCAGAGAATCTATTGAGGCAAAGGACAGTCTGGTTTCGGCTGGGCTGCTCCCCACAACAGATTCTAAGCTTTTTTAGATTTAATTTAAAAGAGCATCATCCCTCCAAGGAATTGCCCGCAGACCTACTTTTTTTAACTCAGCCAATCTACGGGGCCGGTAATACGCTCCACCTCTTTAAGTGTGGTGAGCCCCGAGATAGCTTTTAAGACGCCATCTCCCTGCATTTCCACCATACCCTGGGATCTGCCCAGTTTTTTAATGGCTTCTTCGGTGGATTCCCGGGCAATCAGAGCCTCCATTTCGTCGCCGCACTTCAGAAATTCAAAGATACCTATTCTGCCCTTAAACCCTCCGTGGCATTTAGAGCACCCATAAGATTCGTAAAGCTTCGGGGTTTGATTAGCATAAAGCGATTTGGTCTTTTCCGGGAGTCCATTTATAAAACTTTTTATTTTATTAAGAATCGCTTCGTTGGGAGCGATTTCTACTTTACAGTCATCGCAAAGTTTTCTAACTAATCTCTGGGCGATAATAATATTTATAGCCGGGCCGATAATTGAGGTCTTAGCCCCTAAGTCCACTAATCTAGGCACGGCGCCGGCGGCGTCGTTAGTATGCAGAGTTGAAAAAACCAAGTGGCCGGTTAAGGCCGCGTGCATACCTATCTCGGCAGTTTCCAGGTCTCTGATTTCTCCGACTAAAATAATATCCGGGTCTTGTCTTAGAATAGAACGGAGCCCGGTTGAAAAGGTGTAGCCGCTGCCCGGGTCAACCTGCGTTTGTTCAATCCCATCTAAATGGTACTCAATTGGATCTTCTATAGTAATTATTTTAAGCTCCGAACTTTTAACGGCTTTCAAAAAAGCATAAAGAGAGGTAGTCTTGCCGCTTCCAGTTGGGCCGGTCACAAGAATGGTTCCATTGGGCCTTTTAAGTTCTCTGTCGATAATTTCTCTGTCATCCGGCCGTAATCCCAAATCAGTCAAGCTTAGGGAGATGGTTTTGGGGTCCAATACCCTCATAACTACAGTCTCTCCGTACTCGGAAGGAATAACAGAGGTTCTTACTTCTATGTCTTCTTGTTTAAGGGTAGTGGTAAACCTGCCGTCTTGGGCGGCATCGGAAACATTAATCTTAAGGCCGGAGACTAATTTCAAACGATTTAGGACAAAAGTATAAGACGGTTTTTCTAAGCGGCAAACATCGTAAAGTAAGCCGTCTATCCTAAATCTAACCAGCGCATCTTCCTTGGCGGGTTCAAAGTGAATATCGGAAGCGCCGATCGTAATAGCCGAACCTAATATGAAATCTAAGAGACCGGTGGTCTCTGTAGATGATTTTTCCAGTTGTTTTATCTCTGCCCCGATATGAGTTAAGTCTAGGCCGGCAAAAGATTTTGTTTCTTTAATATTAACTTCCCCTAAAGCTCCCTCACGTGGAGCTTCTTTAATTTCCCGGTACCTAATCCAGGTGTGTTCTAACCCCCTTAAAGAGGAAATAAATAATGAGACTAATATTCCTGCTCGATTAAACTCTTCTACTAACTTCTTCAGTTCTGGATTGTTGGCATCAAAGATAGCGATAGCCAGCCTGTTTTGTTTGGAGTCTATGACAGCGGCTTCGGCCAGCCTAGCTCTTTCCTCCGGTATTTTTTTGAGGGAATCCAGATCAACCGAGGTAGAGAAGAGGTTAATATGGGGGAGTTTGGCCTCCACTGCCCGCCTCTCGGCGTCTCTCTCTTCGGCTTCATGGTTAAGGCGCTCTAAGTCTTCACTAACCTTTTTCTTCCCGAATAAATCCATAATTACTTATAATCATACTACATAAAAAGGGGCCTTTATACTACACTAATGGCACTATGTCAGGACACAGTAAGTGGAAGCAGATAAAACACAAGAAAGAAATAACCGACAAAAAACGCAGTCAAAGTTTCAGTAAGCTCCTGAAAGCCATTAAGGTGGCGGCCAGGGGAAACCCCAACCCCGAATTTAACCCCAGGCTCCGTTCAACTATTGATAAGGCTAAGGAATTTCTGGTGCCTCAGGATAATATTGAGCGTGCCTTGGAACAGTCCGGAGAAAAAGACCTGGAAGAGGTTACTATTGAAGCTTATGGCCCCAGCGGATCGGCTTTAATTATTGAAGCCGTAACCGACAATACTAATAGAACTATTAACGAAATTAAGAACATACTGAAGAATATGGGCGCCAAATTTGCCGAGCCCGGAAGCGTACGCTGGTCTTTTGAATTACCCACCAGTGAGACCAGTTGGACTCCTAAGTTTAAACAGGAGCTAAACGAAGCTGATTCGGAAAAACTGGCTCAACTTGTAGAAGCGCTTGAAGAACACGATGATGTACAAGAAATTTTCACCAACTCTTAATACAACCATCCTCGGAATAGATCCAGGAACGATGAGGATAGGTTACGGAGTCATAAGTAAAAAGGGCAGCCATCTGACAGCTCTTGATTATGGAGTTATTGAACCGCGGGCGGGAAACGGCCGCTTTAAAGAGCTGGCCCAAAAACTCGATAAACTCATTAAGAAATATAAGCCTGAGGTGGCGGCAGTAGAGAAAATATTTTTTTCCAAGAATAAAAAAACAGCTATAGCTGTCGCGGAAGCGAGGGGCGTAATTCTCTTTATCTTGGAGCAGCACGGCGTCAAAACACTGGAGTTCTCGCCTAATGAAATCAAGGCGGCTATAACTGGTTCGGGAGCGAGTGATAAAAAAACGGTGTCTCAATTTACGGCGTTCGCTTTAGGATTGAAAAAAATTTCCGGATACGACGATGCGTCTGATGCCTTGGCGGTAGCGGTCCGGGCGGCCTTCGAAAGGAGCCTGCCTGCCGGTAAGTAGGCCCGTCTGCCGCCTGCCTGCGCAGGCAGGGTAGGCGGGGGTTGACACAACGTGATGTTCATATATACTGGGCGTATAAAAATATTTAAGTATTTTTAAGCTGAAAAATTAAAAGGTCGTTAACTAAAAAAGGAAATGATCGCAGAGATAAAAGAAATTCTTCCTAACTTTGATGAAGAGCCGGGCATCGAAGGAGAAGTATTGGGGAGTGACGAAGAGGATCTTAAGAAAAAAAAGAAAAGCGGAGATGAAGACGGTCTCTTGGACGACGACGAAGAAAAGTTAGACTTCGGCACGGACGACATAGAGGAAGAAGACGAATCTTAATCGATAAATATCATTTAATTTTTAAAAACCTCCCCTGAATTGATTTCAAGGGAGGTTTTGTTTACCCCGACACGCAACTGCGATAAGATTAACTCAAGTTGTCCTATTCTGATGTTAAGGCGTATTTTAAATATAAAGGTCGTAAGATAGGCTATAATGTTAGTTAATTAATAACTTACAATCGCAGTTGTTGTGCGGGGTTTATAAATAGTATTTCTCATGAGACTAATAGGTAAATTTATTGTAGCTTCAATGGTCTTTCTCGTCCTCGGGGTAGGTTTCTTTTTTTATATTATTAGAACTTTACCCACCGCTGATGAGATAACTCAAAGACAAACAATAGAATCCACTAAAATATATGACCGGACCGGGGAAACTTTGCTTTATGAAATCCACGGCGAAGAGAAGAGGACCACAATTCCTTTTGAACAGATCCCCGACGTGATGAAAGAGGCCACTATCAGTATTGAGGATAGCTCTTTTTACAGTCACCCGGCCTTTGACTGGAGAGGGATATTACGAGCTCTTTTCGTTGATATTACCACCGGCACCATATCCCAAGGAGCTTCAACTATAACCCAACAGCTCGCCAAGAAAGCTTTTTTAAGCTCCGAGAAAACTATCACCAGAAAAATAAAAGAGCTGGCTCTCGCTTGGAAGCTGGAAAATACTTACACTAAAGATCAAATACTCAATCTCTATTTAAACCAGATACCTTATGGGGGGAATGCTTACGGAGTGGAAGCTGCCTCACAAACTTATTTTAACCACAATGCCGAGAAGTTGAGTTTGGGCGAATCAGCTATGTTGGCCGCTCTGACACAGGCTCCGAGTTACTATTCTCCCTGGGGGAGCCACACTGATGAATTAGAGGATAGAAGGAAGTTGGTTTTAAAAAGGATGTTGGATTTAGGTTATATAGACCAAGCCCAGTATGACAGCGCTTCAACTAACAAACCGAAAGTAGTTTCTCAACCTACTTCAAGTATCAGGGCTCCTCATTTTGTTTTTTATGTCCAGGATTATCTAAGAGAGAAATATGGCGAGGATATTCTAGAAGCCGGCGGATTAAAAGTCATAACCACCTTGGATTGGGGTTCGCAACAGACAGCCGAATTGGCGGTGGAAAATGGCGTTAAGAGGAATAGTGAGCTCTATGGGGGAGAAAACGCGGCCATGGTAGTAGAAGACCCCACCACTGGGCAAATACTGGCTATGGTTGGTTCTAAAGATTATTTTGCTGACCCAGTGCCCAAGGGTTGTACACCAGGGAAGAGCTGTAAATTTGAAGGTAATTTCAACGTTGCTACCCAGGGGCAAAGACAGCCTGGTTCGGCTTTAAAGCCTTTTGTTTATATAACTTTCCTTCAGCAAGGTTTCTTGCCGGAAACTATTCTCTGGGACGTACCTACTGAATTTGCGGCTGGTCGATCCGACTGCCCCGTTGATGTTAATTTCAATAACGACAATACAAAATGTTATCACCCCCAGAATTTTGACGGTAAGTTCAGGGGGCCGATGATGGCTAAAGAAGCCTTAGCCCAATCTATTAACGTCCCGGCTGTAAAAGCTCTTTATTTAGCTGGGCTCAAAAATGTGTTGGACAACCTTTCGGCTTTCGGGATAACAACTTTAAACGACCTAGATCGTTTCGGTTTATCGCTAACCCTAGGAGGGGGAGAGGTTAAACTCACTGAACTAGTTGGGGCTTATTCTGTTTTAGCCAACGACGGCGCTTATCATAAACAGGCTGTGGTTTTAAAAGCAGAAGATAAGAACGGTAATATCTTAGAAGAATATCAAGATAATAGTAAAAAAGTTATAGATGCAAATTATCCGAGATTAATAAATGATATCTTATCCGATGTCGATCTCCGCGCTCCGCTTTATTCAGCCAGCTTGGGCCTAACCCTGGTTCCTGGCCATCAGGTGGCCTTAAAAACCGGCACAACTAACGATTATAAGGATGCTTGGACTATTGGCTTCACGCCGGACTTAACGGTCGGTGTTTGGGTGGGGAATAACAATCAAAAACCGTTAACAAGTAAGGGTGGCAGTGTTTTGGCCGCCGTGCCTATCTGGCACGAGTTTATGGCCAAGGCTCTAGCTAACAGGCCGTTAGTCACCTTCCCCAAGCCAGATCCGGAATCAAGCTCTAATCCGATAGTGAGGGGCGAGTTGGTCCAAGGCGAGTATCACGAAATACTTTATTACTTAGACAGAGTTAATGATTCTCAGTTCAACAACTGGGAAGAAGGAGTGAAAAAGTGGCTCTTAACTAACAAGGTTGATGTTAATAAATTTAAGACCACAACTTCGGCTCCGGTTGTCGGAACTGCGCCGAATGCCCCAGCCGGAGATATGGGAGTAACTATTAATAGCCCAAGTAATGGTAGTTTTATTACTGACACTATCGACGTCAGCGCCGATGCCTATTCCAACAACAAAATAACTAAACTGGAAATTTATTTAAACGAGAAACTTATAGACAGTAAGGTCAATGATCTGGGGCAATCTTATAAATATATAACCTCTTTAAAGCCAAACAATTTGGAGTTACAAAATATTTTAGTTATAAGAGTAACTGACGAGAGTGGTATCCAGTCTTCCAAACAAGTGATTGTTTACAAAAATCCCTAAAACAATCTGCACGATTATTGCTTGATTGGCATCAAGATATAAAAATAAGAAGTGTCTCCTGGGGCTTTAATAATAGCGGCTTTATTGTCGCCATTAAGGCCAATAGAAACTTGTTCACCAGACAAGGCTTTAACTCCGTCTAAAAGATACTTCCAGTTAAAGACTATTTGGCCATCGGCGCCGGTGACCTTAGCTGGAACGAGATAGTTGTTTTCGCCTAGAACGTTATCGCTGGAATAAACTTCTATAACTTTTTTGCCGTCTATTTTTAACTTTATCTCACTCACCCGATTACTAAGAGAACCTGTTAATTTAAGGGCGTTGCTAAAGTCTTCTTTCCCGACTGCTATCTGGGTTTCTATATTCTTAGGCACAATAACTTGATAGTCGGGGAATTTGCCTTCAATAACGCGGGAAATAGCTTCGGTGTCTTTAGTTTTAAAAAGAATTTGGTTTTGGTCTATATAGACTCTCACGTTGTCGTCTTCCGAGATTATTCTCCCTAACTCTTGTGATGTTTTTAAGGGAATGATAACCGACATGCCCCGCTCAAAAGTATTTTTAATTTGTGAACCGGAGATTCTTCCCTCGGCTAATCTAAAAGTATCTGTAGCCACCAACTTAACCTCACTTGACTCAATGTTTATTAAGATACCGCTTATTTCTGGCCTTAAATCTGACATTCCGGCAGCTATAATTACCTTAACTAAACAGTCCTTTAGGGCGCTGCCGCGCAATTCTAAAAATTCATCCCCCTCTGAAACCTTAGGCACAATCGGGAAATCATTTTCAGGAGAGCAGGTAATTTTAGCTTCATAATTATCCGTTTTAATAATTATTAAATTATTTTTAGTTTCTAAATTTATTCTTTCGCTAGTAGTATTATTAATAATATTTGAAATTACCGAATAAGGGACAGCTACGCTCCCGTCCTCAATAATTTTACCGGAAATTGTTTTAGTAATAGCTATTTCTAAATTTGTTGCTGAAAGTTTTATTTGGTTATTTTGAGCTTTTATTAAAACACTTCCAAGAACTGGTAGATTTAAATTGGAGATAGTTGCGCGACCAACAGAGTCAAAGCCAGCTTTTAAATGATTCTTTAATATTATTAATTTCATTGTTGTAGTAGTTAGGGTTGTGGATAATTTAGTAAATATTTAATTAATCTTTTATTTATATAGCTTAATTGGATTTTTATAAAGTTGATAACTTATGGATAGAGGCAACGGTTATCCACTGAATTAATTATAAACTTCTAAAAGTCTAAAATCACTCAACAGAATATCAACAGCTTACCCCATCTTATTCACAAGCTCTTTAATTTCATTAAGCTTCTCGGTTAAGGAATTATTTTGATCTAAGTCCTTATTTAACTTTTTATAAGCGTAGATAACCGTAGTGTGATCTCTTTTGCCGATTTTATTAGCTATATAAGGGTAAGACATATCCAACATATCTCTTAAAAGATACATAGCTATCTGCCTAGGTTCTATAAACTCTTTATTTCTTGATTTACCGGTTAGGTCACTGGGAGAAATCTCAAAAAAACTAGAGACAGCCTTAATAATCTGGTTTGGATTAATATTAATTCTATCTTTTTCTCCAATTTCAGAGACTATTTTTTCAATATGAGCTATAGAAACCGGCTTTTGGTAGTTATTTTGATAAAAGACGACTTTGTTTAAAATACCCTCTATTTCACGTATGCTTTTGGAAATTTTCTTGGCTATTAAATCAACACATTCGTCGTTTAGGGAAGCGCCCTTTTCCTGGATTTTGTTCTTAATAATAGCCACTCTGGTCTCATAGTCAGGGAAGCCGACGTCGGCTATCATCCCACTTTCAAAGCGCGAGCGGAGCCTTTCTTCAAGGATAGGAATGGATTTTGGGGGACGGTCTGAAGAAATAATTATTTGTTTATTGTTTTCATAGAGAGCGTTAAAAGTATGGAAAAATTCTTCTTCGGTTTTTTCTTTGCCGCCGATAAATTGAATATCATCAACGATTAAAACATCAATATGGCGGTAAGCGCTTTTAATATCCTCGGTTCGTTTATTTCTTATTGCCCAAACAACGTCGTTGGTAAATTTCTCTGAGGTCACATATTTAACCTTAATTTTATTTTTGTGAAATATTTTAATTTCGTTTCCCACACCCTGGATTAAGTGAGTTTTACCCAAACCAACCCCGCCATAAATAAAAAGCGGGTTATATTTCGTCCCCACGCTTTGGATGATAGCTGAAGCCGCGGCGTAAGCTAATTCATTAGAAGAACCAACCACAAAAGAACTTAAAGAATATCTGGGATTAAGATTAGTATCTGGATCAACTTTAAATTCTTCTATGGAAAGTTGTTTTTCGCTAACTAAGGCGCGAGTTCGTTGAGCTGGCGGTTTAGACATACCCCCTTCTACGGTATATTCAACTTTTTTTACGGAAGCAATAAAATTTCTGACGATACCAAGGATTAATTTATCATATTTACTTTCCACCCACTCCTTGGCGAAGTGATTAGGAAGAGCGATGACGATAGCCTCATCATTACTTTCTATCAAGCGGCTGTTCTTTAACCAGGTAAGGAAATTAGCTCTGGAAACCTGAAGTTCAACTTCTGATAATACCGATTGCCACAGCTCTTCATTTCTCATCGTTCTAATTCTATGTGTAGCCAGCATATAGTCAAATATCCACAATGGACCCAAACTGTTGATTAACTGTGGATAAGTGAATATAATGAGACATATGTCAGTAACATATCAACCTAAAAAGCGTAAAAGAGCCAGGTCGCACGGCTTCTTAAAGAGAAAAAGGAGCGCTGGCGGCAGAAAAGTTTTAAAGAGCCGCAGGGCTAAAGGCAGAAAGAGAGTCGCTCTCTAAATGTTGCCCAAAAAGCTTAAGGCTCCGGTTCAAAGCTTTCCTAGGGGGGCAAAAACAGTTTTTAACGACCGCTTCGTTACTGTGAAAGCTCACGAGAACAATCTTAAACATATCCGTTTAGGAATTTTAATTAATAAACACGTTTCTCCAAGCTCGGTTAAAAGAAATTACCTAAGACGGCAATTTTTTTCTTGCCTTGCCGAAGTAATAAAAAACAAAACCACCAAGAGGGGAGTAGATTTGCTTATAATCACAAAAACTCCTATTATGGCTCTTACAAGAGAGGAACTAAAAGTTTCTCTTGAAAATTATGGTGGAATTATTCAACACAGTTCTATATAACCCCCTTTTCAACATTCTCGTAATTCTTTACGACTCGGTGGCCCTGCAAGACTTGGGGCTAGCAATAATATTTTTAACTATTTTAATCAGGCTATTACTCTTCCCGGTATTTCATGAATCGCTCCGACAGCAGAAAATTCAGCAAGCTTTGCAACCCCACATTAAAAAGATTCAGGATAAACATAAAGATAATAAAGAAGCCCAAACCAAAGCGATACTTAATTTATATTCAGAACACAAAGCCAATCCGGCTTTGCCCTTGGTTCTGATTTTAATTCAATTGCCGATTCTCATCGCGCTCTTCAGCATTTTCAGGGCGGGGATTACAGTTGAGTCTTTGAATTCTCTATATTCTTTTGTGCCGAGGCCAGAGATAATAAATCACACCTTTTTTGGTTTACTAGATTTAACTAAGGCTAGCCTACTTCTAACCGGACTAGCGGCCGTGGCTCAGTATTTCCAGTCCAAGCTCTCTATAGCGAAACTTAAGCCAGGAGAGACCCAGACCGACGCAGAGCGCATTGGCAGAAGTTTGGTTTACGTCGCCCCGTTTATAACCGTTGTAGTGCTTTGGAGCCTGCCCGCGGCCATCGCCCTTTACTGGATAGCCACTACTATTTTTTCGGCGGTCCAACAGGTTATCATAAATAAAGCTTTTAAACATGGAGAATCTAAAGGAACAGCTTAATAAATTAGTTGGTTTAATGGGGTTCACCAACTTTTCCATAGAGATAGACAGTGGGAATAAAGTTATTTCCCTGACATTAGAAGACCCGACTTTAACGCCGGAAAGACTTCCCAGCCTAGTTCTTAACTTAAACAGAGTCATAAGGTTATTAGCCAAGAAGCACGATGTCTATCCGGTGCTGGTTGATGTTAATGGCTATCGTAAAGAAAGGGAGAGATTAATTCTGGAGCTTGCCAGAGCCGCGGCGAGACGCGCGGTGGCGACTAAAGAAGCAGTTAATTTGCCGGCGATGAACGCCTACGAGAGAAGGATAATACACGCCGAACTTTCGGTAAGACCGGACGTTACCACGGAAAGCGTTGGCAACGACAAAGATCGCTATGTAGTAGTGAGAGCCTCAAATATAGAATAGATATTACTCCGTTCTTATTTTAGAATGGCGGGATTGATAATGTTAAGTATGATCCAGCCGGTGGCTAAAAGCAGTAAGCCGTAAACGGCGGCCCAAATCCATTCTGTGGCATCCTGTTGCCTAGAGGGGTTGCCGGCCGAAGCTATGTATAGTATGCCGGCATATATAAATATTCCCAGAGCCAACATTCCACCAACTCCTATAGCCCAGGTGAAAATATCGTTAATGCTAAAACTACCGATAATATCGGTGCCGGAAAAAGTACTCACAACTTCCGAAGTGTTGGCCTCAGCTAAAACTGTGTTAATAAACATATGACAATATTATACTTCGCCCTCGTTCTTCATCTCAAGTATTTCCTGAGGGTTGGTAGTGATGAGTTTGTCCTCAAAATAAGACGGCACAATCTGTATGGCGGCCCGCTTCAATCCGGCAATAAAGAGCCCCTGCCCCACATCGGACTCCAAGAGATAGTTTTTCTCAACGTCAGTTAAGTTAAAAGCCTTAGCTGTTATATCTATGGTGGCTGGAGCTTGTTTCAGGAGCAGTTGCAGAGAAGAGTTGGTGATAATCGGCTTGCCAAAGGGTGAATTCAGGAAGTCTTCCACGTCCTGAGTAAGGGTAGAGATGCCTAAGTAATATTTTCTGCCCCGTTTGGCCAAGCCAAAAAGGAAGGAAGCGGAGTCGGGATATTTCATCATCCACCAGGCTTCATCGATAATCATAATCCTCTTTTTAAGTTCGGCCCGGACCAGATTCCAGATAAAGTTTAAAACAATATACATAGCTACCGGGCGGAGTTCGTCTTCCAAGTCTCTAATGGAGAAAACTATCAGGCGGTTCGTCACATTGACGTTGGTGGGCTTGTTGGTGAAGCCGGCGTAACTACCCTTAGTGAACCGATAGAGGCGATTAGCCATGCCCTTACCCCCTTCCATCCCTGCGAGAACCGCCTCCAAGTCTTCTAGAAGAGGCGGAGTGGCCTTAGAAAAGTCTTTATCGGCGGTCATATCGCGAGAGGCGTAAGTCTCAGTGACGGCTCTGTCCAGCATAGCTTCCTCTTCGGATGATATTTCTCCAAGCATTAATTTAAGAAGTCCTACTAAGTTAACGATGTGGGCTTTTAAGACTTCGCCTGGTTCTTCATCCGCCGGGATAGTTGGGACATCAAAAGGATTAATGTGGTTTTCCGAATCCAATGAAATCTTGAAAACGCTGCCGCCCATCGCCTTAGCCATTGGTATATACTCGTTTTCCGGGTCAACTACAATTATGTCGGTTCCCATCATCATAGACCTGATAACTTCCAATTTAGTGGCGTAAGATTTGCCTGAGCCGGCCTTGGCAAAGACAACCATATTAGCGTTTTCCAGAGAGAATCTGTCAAAAATAACTAGAGTATTATTGTGGCGGTTTACGCCGTACATAATGCCGTCTTCGGAGGTTAGATCCAGGGAAACAAATGGGAAAAAAGAGGAAACCGGTCCGGAGTTTAGCGGGTTATAAATATTCATACTGTCCAACCCGAGCGGCGCGACTGACGACCAGGCTTTAGTTTGTTCAAAATTAGCCGGCTTCATATTGATAAGTTTGGCGTCTAGAAGATTGGTTATTTCAGCTTCCAGCCTGTTTAAGTCTTTTTCGGAGTCGGCATAAATAGTCATATAAACTCCCACATCAAAAAGTTTTTCCGTGGCTTGCTGGAGAGAATCTCTTAAACTCTCTACGTCTTGGAATCCCGTTTCTAGCGCTGGATCTCTAACCAATCCCTTATCCTGGTTGGACATCATTTGTGACTCCAGTTGTGTTGCTTTCCTTCTTAGTTTTCGGAGAGCAATGGCGGTATCAACCGGGTTTATGAATATAGAAACATCGCAAAGTTCAGGCAGGTTAATTACCGGGGAGAACCAGCCACTGGATAAATACCTGGGATAATCCAAGACGAAAAGATTTTTAGCGAATTTATCACCGAGCCTTAAGTAATTGGAATTAATTTCCAAGGAAGCCGGGGCGATCGTATCTTCAACGTTTCCGGAGGAATTACTCCGGTCTATATTATTTAATTCTTTCTTTTCAATGGTCGTCGGATTGTAGAAATTGTAAAAAAGTTCCAGGAGCTCGGGGTCTTCCAAGCTCACGGCGCGTAACCCAACCTGCCTCAAGCCACTCACAACTTGTTCAGCTCTTTGGTGGAGTTGTTCCCTGTTTCGCGGCAAAATCTCGTCTCCCGGCGCCGGAGCCGCTTTCCCGCCGCCTAAGAATTTAGGTAGGAGTGAGCTGTTGGGGGAAGGTAAACTGACTGGATCGTAGGGTACAACTACGAAGAAGCTTTTAGTCATGACGGCGTTAGATTCAACAAAAGATCTTATGAATTCTCTATATTCACCAATCTGTGTCTTAAGAAGCTCACTCTCTTCTTTAGCCTGCCGTTCGTCCAGGCGCTTCAGATAATCTTCAACGTTAAGTTTTCTGGAGTGGATGTTAATCTGAATTGGGAAGTCCAAAGAATTTAAGAAGTTCTGATAAGCGAAGGTTATAACGCTCTGCTCGTCTTCCGATTTCAAATCAAAATTAAGTCCGTCAACCAAGACGACCTTTCTAAGGCCGCCATTTTTTAGTAAGACCACGCCCTCTTTGATGTCCTTAACTTGGACAAAGTCTTGGGCGCGCGCTAATTGCTGAGCTTCTGGCATACAATAACTATAAACTAAAAACTATAAACTAAAAACTATAAACAGCTATCTATAGTCAATTCTGCGGCCGAGTTCTCTATCGCCGGTAATCTTACGGATAACTTCGTATTTTTGTTTGACTTCCTGTTTACTAATGCCAAAATCGGCGCCGTTAACAGTTTTTTCCCTCTTGGGGATAGCAGCTTTATAAGTAGTCATTTTATCCAAAAGGCTTCTAATACCGCCAAAAGATGCTTGAGCGGGGGCGGGTCTAAGACTAACGCCGCCGATTTTCTGTTCCTGAGGTTTTGGTTTTAGGGTGTAAACCTTGGGGCTCCAAATGTAACCGAAAGTAGATTGGGCGAAGACTGACATTGATCTCCCGTTGATCTTGATAAAAGCCAAAGAAGCGCTGATAGTCATTAAAATAAAAGTTACTATAAGCCACAGCCAAACTTGAAGAACAAAGAAGAGCACAAAACTTATAATTGCTCCAATGGCTATATAAATAAATTGGCGGAAAGTGAGCGGGCCAACTATTTTGTCTTCGGTTTCTATGAATTGTGGTACTTGGAATTGCATTTTTATAGTGAGTTTACCGAACTATTCTAGGGGCAAATCTTTAAGATCAACGACGTTGTTGGAGTGAATTGGCGGGGGTACTTGGGGGGTTGGCGCCGCAACTGGGTTAGATGATATAGCCGGAGTGGCCGCGGGGACAGGATTGGCGGAGATTGTTGGTTGGGCGCCGAATGGGTCAACGTTGGTTTTAAACTCGGAGTAATGGACAACCCTTACCTGTTGGGGAGAGGTCTTTAAAGAAGCAGGTAATGGTTTTTTTACTTCCCCTCCCCCCAATTCAATTGTAGCCGCTTTTGGCTTGGCATAGGCGTCAAAACGAGGCTCTTCGGAACTAAAAACAGGCTTATAGAAACTAGGCCGTTGAATTGAGAAGTTTTGGTAGAGAT
>DASRUQ010000008.1:0-3710 GCA_035655355.1 Minisyncoccota bacterium | reverse complement strand
CGCTTTACCCACAAAAATATTTGTAAAGGAAGCTAGTAAACCCCAATATACTGCTTGATTCCACCATTTTACGAGTTGGTCGACGAAATCGTCTATTGGTTCGGCGGCACCACCAACCCATGGAATTTTTTCAGCTGTGCTCGTTAGAACGTTTATACCCTTCAACGAAAGCCTAGTCCAAGCAAGGTCCCAAATAAATCCCGAAACAGTAGAGAACTGAAGTCCCTCCTCGCATTTGTTCAACACGGCTAAAGCATCGTCTTGAGCCGCCATAGCTGGTCGCGCATAGAATACCACCGGCGCCAGAGAGGTAATAAGTAGGGCTATTAAGACAATTCTTTTTCCATTCATTTACCTAATAATATCATTTTTACGCCTCAAAAACACGAGCCAGGCTCGTTATATCCGTGATTTTGAGAGTTTCGGGGCGCCAGGAGGGAGATATTTTAGCTTGGACAAGTATTCTTTCTACTTCTATTTTAGGCTTATTCAGCCCCGCGGAAATATTATTCAGAATAGTTTTTCTCGGTTGTTTAAAAAGAGCTTTAATAAAAGGATAATAAATTTCAGCTTTGATTAACGGCTCTTTAATTGTTAATTTCAGAACCGCGCTATCAACTTTAGGCGGAGGGCTAAACAACCCCTTTTTAATAATCATTTCTAGTTTAGGTTCGGCCCAAAATTGGACGCTCGCCGCAAGCAGATTCATTCGCGGGGGCTCCGCGCATATTCTTACAGCTACTTCTTTTTGGACAGTGAAAACTGCCGTCTTAGGCTTTTTGTCCAGGTCGCCGATAATACGAAAAAGGTAGCCGGTGATGTAGTAAGGGATATTACCCACCACAACGCAGTCGCCTTTAATAGAGGAAACTACATCTGCCAAAACTTCTAAAACATCGCCCTCCACTACTCTGGCTTCGGGAAAATTCTTTCTAAGAGCCGGAGCAAGCTCTCTGTCGGCTTCTATTAGAGTAAGACTCTTAGGCTTTTTACCTGTAAGGTATTTCGTAAGTTCGCCATGGCCGGAGCCTATCTCAATCACAGAGTCGGTAGATTTTATTTCGGGGAATGAAGCAATGGTTTTTAAAACATTCTCGTCGGTCAGGAAATGTTGTCCTAAGCGCTGCCCCATTAAATTAAGTTTACTTCATCTTCGTCACCCCAGTTATTCTTAGTATCAAACTCAATTAGTTCCGGAGGTATTTCCTGGAGGAATCTAGAAGCTAAGCCGTAAAAGCTTAATGTCAGCTTTTTCCTCGCTCTGGTCATGGCTACATACATCAGTCTTCTTTCTTCTTCTATGTCGTCGTTCGTTAGCAACGATCTCTGGTGAGGAATCGTGCCTTCGTTAACACCGGCAATAATAACGTTATCAAATTCCAAACCCTTAGAAAGATGGATAGTCATTAGTTTTACCCTCTTTATATTGGTATCGGTTTTAAGTTTATCGCTGGACTCCAGAAGAGAGATGCGTTCCACAAACTCAACGAGAGTTTGGAAGTTAGAAGCGAAGTTAATGAGCTCTACAATGTTTTCCAGCCGTTCCTCGTAGTTATCAAACTTGTTTTCCAGGTAACTTTCGTACTGACTGGTTTTGATAATGAAGCCAATAAGTTCAATCGGGGAGAGTTTCCCCCCTAAAGCGGGAAGCTTTTCTTGGAGTTCTAAAAATTCTTTTTTGCGGAAGGTCTTATGGAGACGCTCCAGACTAATTTCGTCTTTGGGGTTCATGGCGTAACGCAGCCCTGCTACAATATCTTTAATTTCTTTTCTTTCGTAGAATTTTAAGCCGCCAAAAATCTCGTAGGGGATAGAGTTAAAGTTGAGGGCTTGTTCAATGGCCCGCGACTGGGCGTTAGTCCTGTATAAAATCGCCGAACTGCCCAGATTGCCTTTCAAAAGTTCGGTAACAATTTTAACGGCCTCTTCCTCCGCGCTCCAGGAAGCCAAAACCACGACTGGCTCGCCTCCGTCGTTGGAAGTCCAAAGATGCTTGGGGCGCTGGAGTTTGTTGTTTTTAATAAGACTGGCCGCCGCCTCAACTATATTTTTACTGGACCGATAATTTTCTCCCAGATGAACTATTTTCGCTTCCGGCCAATCTTTTTCAAAATTAAGAAAGTTTCTGAAATCGGCTCCACGAAACTTATAGATAGATTGGTTGTCATCTCCCACCACGTTAAGATTTTTATGTTTGTGGGCCAGTAACCTAACTAAAGCGTACTGGCTGGTATTAATGTCCTGGAATTCGTCCACTAAAATATATTCAAAGCGATTCTGATATTTTTCCAGAATTTCTTTATTTCTTTGTAAAATCCTGACAGGTTTTTCTATCAAATCGTCAAAGTCAAAAGCATTTTGCAGTTTCAACCTCTCTTCGTATTTTCCAAAAATACTTCCGAAGGGCTCCTCTAATTCCGAAGGGTCCGCCAGTTCGTCTTTAATGAAAGAGATTTTCTTTTGTACCTTGCCGACTGGATATCTTTCCACAGAAAGCTCCATGTCCTTAATGGTCTTTTTCAGGACTTTTTCCGAGTCGTCATTGTCAAAAATCACGTAATTATTTTCTCGCCCTACAAGCCGCGCCTCATTTCTTAATATTCTGGCTCCAAAAGAGTGGAATGTTCCCAAGAAAGGCAGAGTCTCCAGGCCTTTAAAGCTGGAGCGGAGCCTGGATTTGATTTCATCGGCCGCCTTATTAGTGAAGGTAATGGCAACTATTCTCTCCGGAGGGATACCGCCGCTCACAAGTTTAATTACTCTTTGGGTGAGGGTCTTGGTTTTCCCGGAGCCCGCGCCGGCGGAAATCAAAAGAGGGCCCTCTCCATGCGAGACGGCTTCCTGCTGCTGCGGGTTTAAGGAAGGCTGCGCGTCTTTTGATTGGTCCATTATTTTTCTGCTATTTTTCTCGGACTCTCAACTGGAAGGCCTCAGAGACGTGTGGGGTTTCCACGGTTTCACTCTCTTCCAAGTCCGCGATGGTTCTGGCGGTTTTAAGTATACGGTAATAACCCCTGGTTGATAGGTGCACCTTATCAAATATTTCTTTGATAAGTTGCTCGGCCTCGTGAGTCAGATTAGTCAATTTTTCGGCTGTTTTTGAATTCATCTCTGAATTAGTGATGATACTGAGGCCGTTATTTATAAATCTTTCTCGTTGGAAAGCCCTAGCCTTTCCAACTCCGTCCCTTATATTATCGCCTTTAGTTGCCGAGTTTGGAATTTTTAACTCATCAAACTTGATACGGGGGACATTAATCTGAATATCAATCCTGTCCAGAAGCGGTCCGGATATCTTTTTCTGATATTTGAAAACTTCATAGGCGCTGCATTTACATTCTTTTTCGGTATCTCCCCAATAGCCACAGGGGCAAGGATTCATAGCGGCCACCAAGGTGAATCTGGCCGGGTAAGTAAGGTTGTTTTTGATTCTGGAAACTGTTATTTCCCCAGATTCCATAGGTTGCCGCAGAGCCTCGAGAAGATCTCTTCTGAATTCGGGGAGTTCGTCCAAAAATAAAACTCCACGGTGAGCAAGTGAAATTTCCCCAGGTCGGGGGCTTGCTGATCCCCCTATTAGTCCCACGTATGAGGTCGTGTGATGAGGACTTCTGAATGGACGGTTAACTATAAAACTGTTTCCATTTAACATTCCTGAAATGCTATAAATTTTAGTAACTTCCAAAGCTTCCTCAAATGATAAGGGTGGT
>DASRUQ010000007.1:0-8786 GCA_035655355.1 Minisyncoccota bacterium | reverse complement strand
AATAGTAAGTTTCGGAGCCTTATGGGGAGTGATCTGGGAATTTACCGAGTTTACTTACGATTTAACTGTTATTGGCTACGGTTTGAAACTAGCTCAGCAAGGCGTGGCTGATACTATGGGAGATCTTTTCTTTGATATCGTTGGCACTTTCGCCGTGGCTACATTTCAGAAACTGATTTATAATGAAAAAGATCAAAATGGCTAAGAACCCTTATCTTTCGGTAATTATCCCGGCCTACAATGAGGTTAAGAGATTGCCGGAAACTTTAATAGATATAGATGCCAAACTCGCACGGGCTAAATATTCTTATGAAATATTGGTAATCAACGATGGTTCTACCGACGGAACAGTGGAGATGGTAAAACGCTTCTCTCATATAATTAAAAATTTACGCTTGGTGGATAACGAGAAAAATAAAGGCAAAGGAGGAGTAGTGAGACAGGGAATGCTGGAAGCCCGGGGCGACTATAGGCTTTTTACGGATGCCGATAACTCCACTACGGTGGATCAATTTGATAATATGATTCCCTTCTTTAAGGAGGGCTATGACGTAGTGATAGGCTCCAGAGACGTAAAAGGAGCGGAGTTGCATCCAGCTCAACCTTTTTACAAAAGAATCCTAGGTAACGCCGGTAATATTTTCATTCAAGTCCTGCTTTTACCGGGTATCTGGGATACCCAGTGTGGTTTTAAGTGTTTTACCAGAATTGCTGCCGAAAAAGTTTTCCCACTCCAAAGAATCAATGGTTGGGGGTTCGATGTAGAGATACTAGCGCTCTCTAAGGCTTTGGGTTTCCGAATGAAAGAGATACCAGTGGTTTGGGTGAATGATTTAAGATCTCAAGTGAAATTGTCGGCCTATATCAAGGTTCTCATTGAAACTACGAAAGTGAGACTTTGGCTGTGGCAGGACGCGTATAAGATAAAATCTTCGAAAGTCGCAAATAATTAAATAAATATGGAATATTACTTAACCAAAGAAAGATTGGAAGAATTAAAGTCGGAACTTAGTTCTTTAAAGACCGACAAAAGAGTTGAAGTTGCCAATAAGCTTAAACGCGCTAAGGAATTCGGCGATTTGTCCGAGAATGCCGAGTATCAGGCGGCTAAGGACGAGCAGGCTAATGTAGAGAGGCGTATCGGCGATTTGGAAGAAATTGTCAGGAACGCTTTAGTTATTAAAAAGATGGCTGATCAGGATACGGTTGATGTAGGGAGCAGTGTGGAAGTGAGCCGCGATGGTAAGAGTATGAAGTTTCACATTGTGGGCAGCGAAGAGGCCAAGCCGGAGGAGGGTCGGATATCAAACGAATCTCCTTTAGGCAGAGAACTCCTGGGTCATAGAGTTGGTGATTCCATCGCTGTGGATGCGCCCAATGGAAAAGTTCAGTATAAAGTCGTTAAAATTAGTTAATGATTGATTCTCTAATAGAAGAGAGAAAAAAGAAGCTAAAGAATATCAAAGCCAAGGGCGTTGACCCTTATCCTGCCGAGTCTTACAGAACGCATACTATTGGAGAGACTTTAGCTTCTTTTAATAAACTGGCCTTAGCCAAGAAAAAGGTTCGGTTAACCGGCCGTTTGAGAGCCTGGCGTGACCAGGGCGGTGTGGTCTTTGGCGACCTAAAAGATCAGAGCGGAGTTATTCAATTAGTTTTCAAGAAGGAGGGTTTTAAAGATTTTGATTTCTGGAAAGAAAATCTGGACTTGGGTGATTTTGTTGAAGCCGGCGGGACTTTATTTAAGACGAAGAAAGGACAGGAAAGTCTGGAGGTAAAGTCCTTTAGGCTGTTGGTTAAATCTTTGAGGGCGATGCCTAAAGATTTTTACGGTATCACAGAAGCAGAAACCAGGTTAAGGCAGAGATATCTGGATATTGCCTTGAACCCAGAGGTCAGGGATATTTTTATTAAAAAAGCCAAGTTTTGGGATTCATTAAGAACCGAGCTTAAGTCTGAAGGATTTCTGGAAGTAGAGACACCGGTTTTGGAAGCTATCCCGGGAGGAGCGGATGCTGAACCGTTCGTCACTCACCACAACGCCTTAGACGAAGATTTTTACCTGCGCATTTCTCTGGAGATTGCCCTGAAAAAAATAATGGTGGCGGGTTACGAAAAAGTCTTTGAAATAGGAAGGGTTTTCAGAAATGAAGGCATAGACGCGGAACATTTACAGGATTATACCGCCTTGGAGTTTTACTGGGCCTACGCCGACTATAACGATTTAATGAAATTGACCGAGAAAATGTTTAAGAAAACTATTAAGGCAACTTGTGGCACTTTAACTACAACTTATAAAGAGCAGAAAATAAATTGGGGAAAGAAATGGCCGCAGGTTGATTATTATAAAATCTTTAAAGAAAAAGTCGGATTAGACATTAAAACCGCCACTGAGGCAGATCTTTTTAAAAAAGCCGTCGCGGATGGCTTAAAGCCGGAGAAAAATTTAGGGAGAGGCAGGCTTATAGATATGCTCTTCAAAAAAATCAGGCATACGTTAGTTCAGCCGTGTTTTCTGATCAATCCTCCAGCTGACCTAGAGCCTTTAGCCAAAAGAGTGTATGGAGACGAATCTAAGGTAGCCCGTTTCCAAATTGTGGCTGGCGGTACGGAGCTTGGTAAAGGTTTTTCCGAAGCTAATGACCCCATTGATCAACGTGCCAGGTTTGAGGAACAAATGAAGCTTCGAGAGCAGGGTGACGTTGAAGCGCAAAGGCTGGACGAGGATTTTTTGGAAGCTCTGGAATACGGTATGCCTCCTACGGCCGGATTTGGCCTATCGGAGCGGGTTTTCGCGGTTCTTATGGACAGGCCATTGCGGGAAACGGTATTCTTCCCTTCAATGAGAAGGAAAAAAGAATAAAGTAATACTTTAAGGTTTATGCTTGATATTAAATTCATACGCGAGCACGAGAAAGAACTGAAGGCTGCCATAGAGAATAAAGGCATATCTCTTAATTTAGACGATCTTTTAAGCGTGGACAAGCAAAGGAGCGCTCTGATACAGGAGATTGATGAACTCCGAGAGCAAAAAAACAAACTTAATGACGAGATTAGCAGAGCTAAGACGGATGAGGAAAGGAAAGAATCCATCGGTAAAGGCAAGACGATCAAAGATAAGCTAGCCGAGTCAGAGCCTAAATTAGATGAAATAAACGTAAGGTTCGAGGAACTAATGGTCCGCGTGCCGACAGTTCCTTCGCCGGATACTCCGGTAGGTAAGAGTGAGGCGGATAACAAGGAAGTTTTTCACTGGGGAGAACCCAAGAAATTTGATTTTAAACCCAAAGACCATATGGAGCTGGGTAAAGCTTTGGATATTCTGGATTTTGAAAAAGGCACGAAGGTGGGAGGCTTCAGGGGATACTATGTAAAAAATGATGGCGTGCTTCTGATGATGGGGATTATGATGTACGCGGTCCGGAAGATGGTGGAGAAGGGATACCAGCCAATGATTCCGCCTACCTTAGTGAAAGGATTTGCTTTGTTCGGCAGCGGTTATTTTAAAGGCGTCGAATACAATCCCGAAGTAGATGAGATCTATCAAATCGCGACTTCGGACAAAGACGCGACTGGAGAATTAAGTAAAGATAAAAAGTTTTTGGTTGGGACAGCTGAACCATCTCTTTTAGCTTACTATTCCGATGAAACTCTAAGAGCAGAAGACTTGCCGCTCAAAGTTTGCGGTTACAGCCAGTGTTACAGAAGTGAAATTGGCAGTTATGGCAAAGATGTTAAGGGCTTATACCGGGTTCATGAGTTTATGAAAGTTGAGCAGGTAGTGGTAGCGGAGGCGGATATTGAAAAAGCCAACAAGATACAGGATGAGATGACGGCTATTTCCGGAGAAATGCATGAAGAACTGGGTCTGCCTTACAGAAGGCTCCAGATTTGTACCGGAGATATGAGTCCTGGGAAATACAGGGCCTTTGATCTGGAGACGTGGCTGCCGGGTATGAACCGCTGGGCGGAAACCGGATCAGCCAGTAATTTCTTGGACTGGCAGGCCAGGCGGCTGAACGTCAAATACATTGATAAGGAAGGCAACAAACAATACGCCTATTTATTAAACAATACCGGCCTACCCAGCCCCCGCACCTTCATAGCTATCCTGGAGAACTATCAGACAGAGAAAGGCATCATCGTAGTGCCGGAAGTTCTAAGGAACTATGTTGGTAAAAGCGAAATCACGCCCGCTAAGTAGCTTAGAGCGGAGAAGGACTCTTTGGAGAAGATTAAGGCTATTTGTATTATTTTTGATACCTGCCGGCTTCGCGGTGGGCGTTGTTTATCTGATCTTTTTTTCGGCTTTCTTCAGAGTTAAAAATATTCAATTTAACGGAGCTTTCGGAGCTAGCCAACCCGATATTACCGCTTTCTTAGAAAAAAGATTGTCGGGCTACTGGGTTAACGCTATGTTTAGCCGCGACAGAATTTTATTTTGGAGAGATTTGGACATTAAAGAACCGAGAGATGCTTTCCCGGAGATAGCCGAAATAAAAGTTCAGCGCAGTTTATTGAGCAGGGAGGTCAAGATAGAAGTTACTGAAAGAGATAAATTTAGCGTTTGGTGCGAGGCTGGTTGTTTTTGGATTGATGAAGAGGGCGTTGCCTTTTCTCCGGCTCCGGAGACAGAGGGAACGCTGGTCAGTTTCGTTAAAGTTAACAGCGGAAGAGATATAAAGTTAGGCGATCAAGTTTTACAGGGAGACGAGCTAAGCAATTTCTTAAAGTCAGTTCAATTGCTTCAGGATTTAGGTATTTCCGTTACTGGTTTTTCAGTTGAAGATATTAAGCTTAAAGAAATAGTAGCTACGACCACTGATGGCCCTAAAATATATTTTAGTTTCTTAGTTGATCCTTATTTCGCCAAAGAGACTATAAGAAATATTAAAAGCGGTCCTGATTGGAAGAAGCTGTCCTATATAAACCTTACTGTTGCCGGCAGAGTTTACGAAAAATAGTAGGACATTACGCAAACGGCACATTTCGGTGTCGCACTGCGTAAAATCTCACTCAATGTACCTATAAGGTACACTTCACTCCATTTTACTTGTGCTCCTAGAACTGCATCCGTTTGCGTAATGTCCTAAGTAATTATGGTAGCTTGTAGATGAAAATAGAAGTTCCGGCTCTGGCGTAGAGCGTATTGATATCAAGTATATTTTGCAGCCAGAGATAGCGGTCTTCGTCGTTTCTCGGGTCTAAGGAATCAAGCCAAGGCTTAGTGCTATTTTGCAGTTCGTTAACAGAAACGGCAAACCAATGAATGCCTTGTTCTCTGGGGTCGCCGTTACGCGATTCCCATTGAACTGCCTCAGGTCCGACGTAGTAGGTTAAGTCTCCGGCTCCGAAATACTTTACGGCTATTTTATCAATGTTATTTTCTTTAACGAAAGTACCAAGACGTTTTAAATCCTGCCCCCAGTCGTAGTTAGAGTCGGTAACATATTGCCAGCCTCCATTAGTTCCACCGGAGGCTTCGTTAAAATAAGAGAGATAGTAGGGGTAGGCAGTACCGACTTCCGCCCCGAGCCAAACAACCATAACTCCCAGAAGAGCAAACTTAGCTTTTTGATAATTGGCGTTATTAAACCACCGTTTGAGGCCGGAAGCGGTGAGAATGTAGACAGCCGGGAATATGGGTAGGAGGTGCCTGACTCCAATGTTAAGCCTGCCGTTTATGCTGTAGGCCATATAGATGATTATCAGTAAAATCATAGCGAACTCTCCGGGGTGAGTCTCTAGATAATCCGCGAAACCGCTTTTTCTTTTCCAAAGAGTTTTCATAACACCCCAAACCGACAGTAAGAGGGCGAGGCCCGTGAGAATTAAGGCCGGAAGAGATTCTTTCATCAGATAGACCAAAGGGAAATAAGACCCAGATCCTTCAGCCGAGACATGCCCCAGGAAATAACCGGTATTGCCGCCGCTGGCGCGCTGGATAACCATCAAAACTCCCAAAAGATATTCGGCATAAGGCCTCACTAAGGGTTTGTCCGAGGCCCAGATATCAAGATCGGCGAGGCATCTTGCCGGTTTACATATTTGCCCAGCTGTAGTCGGCCCGGTAGCAAAAGACTTTAGGATTTCGGCGGTGTCGGCATGCTGTTTCTCCGGTGGATAGCCGATGGTGGTAACAAAGTAGAGCGGATAGATGACGGCCGCCCCGATTAAGAAGATTAAGAGTATGTCCCTTAATCTTTTCCAGCCATCAAACCAAGCTCTGCGTAAAAGTTGGTAACCTGTTGCACCGTATTCCCAATTTCTCCAGATACCGCCGCCATAAAAAATAAAAGTCAGGAGCAGCAGGTATGGGATAAGGATGATGCCGGAGAATTTAAGAAGCTGAGCGACGCCGAAACCGACACCCGCCAGAATCAAATTCTTTTTAGTCTGGTTTTCCTGGAATTTAGTGAAATAATAGAGCGACACAAAGAAACCCAGAGCGGCCCCAATATCGGTTGTGACGAAATGCCCGTGTGCCAGAACCGTCGGCGAAAGGCCGAATAACGCTGCCGGCAGCAGCCCCCACCAGGCCCCTAAAAGTTCCGAGGCCCAAAGGTAAATAAAGAATATCAATAGAAGCGTCAGGAGCATCGGTCCGATTCTGGCCCATTGGACTATTCTGTCGGCATCATTGCCCGAGCGATAAAGAAACTCCGTTCCTGCGTCCCATTGGCCATTCACATAGGTAACCCAGTTGGCGCTTTGGGTGTGGAAAGTGAGGTTGAGGAATGTTAGCGGCAGAGCAGAAATCATTTTGACCAAAGGCGGGTGTTCGGGATTTAAGCGGTAGTCAAAGAATTTGTCGTAGCCGTAGCCAGCGGGGATATGAGCCAGTTCATCCATAATGGGCGATTCCTGGCGTGAGACAGAAATCATAAGGCCGAAAGACGCAGCGATTATAAGGCCTAGAATCGCGTAAGAGATTTTATGGGAAGTTTCCATATATAATAGACCTGTCGCCTAATAACCTTTCTGCTGCAATGTCCAGATTTTGGCTGCGGCTTTGCAAAAATCTTTCAACATAGACTTATGTATATGCTTCAAAATTTTTGCTTCGCCTCGCTCAAAATCTGATCATTTCGCAAAGAAAGTTATTAAGCAACAGATCTAATAAATTATACCAAAACTATGAAAACTTTGCTCTGGACAAATCATTCTCAGGCCAAGATGAGACAATATCGCTTGAGTGAGGCGAGGGTAAAAAGAGTTTTAAGTTTCCCTTCAAGAATAGAAGGCGGTATAGCCGATAAAACTCTGGCTTTAATGCAGAAAGCGGGTACCTCTAAAAATCCTTACGAAATCTGGGTGATGGTGCAGGATACGCCAAAGAAAAGAAAAGTTATTTCTGCCTGGAGATATCCGGGAGAAACGAAGCCCGGCGAGCCGCTGCCTAAAGAGATTTTAAAAGAGTTTAAAGAAGCATCTAGATTTTAAGTATTTTGAGAAAAATCCTGAAGAAAAAGTTTTTTGACCGGCCTACTTTAGCTGTGGCTCAAGATCTCTTGGGTAAATTTTTGGTTATGAATAGAAACGGCAGAGTTATTGCCGCCATGATAACTGAAGTGGAGGCTTATGATGGGCCAAAAGACAAAGCTTCACACGCCAGGCGCGGCATAACGCCTAGAAATAAAATTATGTTCGGGTCTCCAGGTATTTGGTATGTCTACTTTACTTACGGCATGCATTGGATGGTTAATATTATCACTGGGCCAAAGGATTATCCCGCCGCAGTATTAATTAGGGGAGTAGAAGGAATAGCCGGCCCGGGCCGAGTCACTAAATATTTTCACATAGACAAAAAGTTGAATGGCAGGAGAGCAGAAAAAGCAGAAAAGCTTTGGATTGAAGATAGAGGGTTAAAAATTAAAAGCAGTGAAATTAAGAAAACTCCCCGCATTGGCGTAGCTCACGCGGGTCCGCTTTGGGACAAAAAGAAATACCGTTTCACTATTTCTTTTTAGGTTGACTTAAGTCTCAGCCTTCCCTAAACTCCTTATAAGTACCCCTCTGTAGCCAGAACGAGGGGCGGTTTTGATGCATAAAAATTAATTCAGATGAAATTTGAAATAGTTTCGGACAATAAGCCAGCCGGAGATCAGCCACAAGCCATAGTTAAGCTTGTTGATGGTTTAAAGAAAGGCTATAAAAACCAGACTCTTTTGGGCGTAACCGGCTCCGGGAAGACTTTTACGATTGCCAACGTGATAGAGGCTGTCCAAAAGCCGACTTTGGTTATAGCCCATAACAAGACCTTGGCCGCACAGCTTTGTAATGAGTTCCGGGAACTTTTTCCGCATAACGCCGTGCATTACTTCGTTTCTTATTACGACTACTATCAGCCGGAAGCTTATATGCCTTCAACCGATACTTATATAGACAAAGAGGCGATGATTAACGATGAGATAGATAAGCTGAGGCACGCCGCCACGACAGCTCTTCTGACCCGTAAGGATGTGATAGTAGTGGCCTCTGTTTCCTGTATCTATGGTTTGGGAGCGCCTGAGGCTTACGCCGAAAGCATTATCCACTTTAAGGTAGGGGATTTTATAGACAGGAAAGCTTTGGTGAGGAAACTGGTAGGCATACAATTCAGCCGGACCAACTCTGACTCAAAGCGGGGGACTTTTAGATTGAGGGGAGATAGCTGGGAGATTATGCCTCCGAACGAAGAAGTGATTTATAATTTCAGGCTCGCTGACAATAAAATTGCCGAGATATTTATAGTTGACCCCGTGAAAGGTTTCCAGTTCGGCAAAACGCCGAGCGTGAACGAAGTT
>DASRUQ010000006.1:0-9974 GCA_035655355.1 Minisyncoccota bacterium | reverse complement strand
ATTCGGCACTCATTACCTCCATCTCTCTTTCCGGTAAATCCACCACCTTACCCCGCCTCGCGAGCTTATAAAGTCTTCTGCCGCCGACCTTAATCGCCGAATAAGCCGGCACTTTAAATTTAGTCTTGCCGACTAAACTTTTAAGCGCTTCTTCTACTTTCTCATTGGTAATATCCGCAACCTCCTTTCTTTCCAAAATTTCCCCCTCCATGTCTCCCGTTGAGGTCTTGATGCCCAGAAGAACTACAACCTCATAAACTTTAGGAAGTTTAATGAGATCGTGTAAAGCCTTAGTGCCGGTCCCCACTCCAACCAGCATCAAACCGGAAGCCAGCGGGTCCAGGGTTCCGGCGTGGCCAATTTTTTTAATACCTAACTTTTGTCTCAGGACTTTAATTACCCAGAAAGAAGTCACCCCCTTGGGTTTATCTATCAAAAATAATTTTTGGTTATTCTCAATTTCCATTAGTCCTCTTATTCATATATTATTTAACCAGATTAGCAAAACATCCAAATGAATATAACCGAAAAAATTAGGCAGTTTTTTAAGGGAGATGTAGTTGATGACGAGCCTTCGCTTAATGAATATAGCAGGGACGCGAGCATCTTCACCATCAAACCTCGGGTAGTCGCTTTCCCTAAAGACGTTAATGACATTAAAAACCTGGTTAAGTTTGTTTCCAGGGAAAAACTTGAGAAGCTGGAGATCTCATTAACCCCCAGGGCAGCCGGCACCGATATGAGCGGCGGCCCCTTAACCGACTCGATTGTTGTTTCCACTACTAAATACCTTAACCATGTTAAAGAAGTCGGCGACCTGCCTGCGCAGGCAGGTCTGCCCGCCAGTGAGGAGGGTGGTTATGCCATTACCGAACCAGGGGTCTTTTACCGCGATTTTGATAAGTTAACCAGAGAGAAGGGTTACATCCTCCCCAGCTATCCGGCTTCCCGGGAACTTTGCGCCGTAGGGGGCATGGTAGGTAATAACTCCGGCGGAGAAAAAAACTTAGCCTATGGCGAAACCGAAAAGTGGGTAGAAAGTTTGAAAATGGTTTTAGCCGACGGGAACGAAGTTGAGTTTGGGGAGCTCTCGTTTGAACAACTGGAGAAAAAGAAAAAAGGCGCCTCGCTTGAGGCTGAAATCTACCAAAAGATGAGTAAGCTTCTAACCGATAATTATGACGAAGTAAAAGCGGCCCGTCCTCAGGTCTCTAAGAATTCCTCCGGCTATTTTCTGTGGAATGTGATGGATAGAGAAGCTAGGACTTTTGATCTCTCCCGTATGATTGTGGGCTCCCAGGGCACTTTGGGTATAATAACCGAAATTAAATTCAGGCTTGTTAAACCGAAAAACCACGCCCGTATGCTTATAATATTACTGAAAGATCTTAACTTGTTGCCGGAAGTAGTTAATAAAGTTATGGCTTATAAGCCCGAAAGCTTTGAGTCTTATGATGACAACACCATGAAAATCGGCCTTAAGTTCTTTCCCGATATTCTGAAAATAATGAAAGGCAACCTTTTTACCATGGCATTTCAATTCCTGCCTGAGTTCTGGATGGTTCTGACGGGCGGCATACCTAAGCTTATCTTGATGGCGGAGTTTACCGGTGATAGTGATGAAGAAGCTTACCAAAAGACGGCTAAGGCACATGAATCGCTGCTGGGAATGAGGTTAAAGACTAAAATCACCAAGACCGAAAAAGAGATTAAAAAATATTGGACTTTCCGCCGTGAAAGTTTCAATTTGCTCCGTCATCATATGAAAGGCACAAGAACGGCGCCTTTCATAGACGATGTTATTGTTAGACCCGAAAAACTCCCCGAGTTCTTGCCGAAGCTCAATGCCCTTCTGAAGCAATATGATCTTACTTACACTATCGCCGGACATATTGGTGACGGCAACTTCCACATTATTCCGCTCATGAAACTCTCCGATCCCAAGGCTAAGGAAGTAATTGAAAATTTATCCAAGCAAGTCTATAAATTAGTTGTAGAGTATGGCGGTTCAATCACAGCCGAACACAATGATGGCTTAGTCAGGAGCCCATTTGTGAGAGCTATGTTCGGCCCTAAAGTCTTCTCTCTCTTTGAACAGACAGAAAAAATATTCGACCCGCAAAACATTTTCAACCCGGTTAAAAAAATAAACGCCACCCTGGAATATTCCATGGAGCATCTCGACACAAAGATATAAAAAACAAAAATATGAGGAAAACTATAACAAAAATATTTCCTTATGCAGTGGCAACACTCTCTAAACCGCTGGTCTTAACCGGTATCGGTATAGTAGCCGTTGTGGGACTTATCTTCTACTCTAACCGAAACACTGGCCCAGCTTATGAAACTGTCATGGCTAAAACCGGTTCTGTTTCCGAACAAGTAAGTGTCACGGGCAGGGTCAAGCCGTCAGAAAGCGTTGAACTTGCCTTTGAGAAAAGCGGCAAAGTTAGGCGGGCTTTGGTAAGCGTGGGAGAAAAAGTCGGCACCGGCCAGGCGCTTGTTACTCTTGATGCCACCGAACTTTTGGCGCAACTTCGTGAAGCCGAAGCGAGTGTTAAATCCATGCAAGCCAAACTTGATGAACTTAAACTCGGTACGCGTCAGGAAGAAATTCAAGTGCAGGAAGTAAAAATAGCCAACGCGGAAATCGCACTGGAAGACGCGAGAAATAACCTTGTGGATAAGCTTCAGGACGCCTACACAAAATCAGATGATGCCGTGAGGGGTAAAACGGACCAAATGTTTACTAATCCGCAAACGCAAAATCCTCAGTTAAAACTCTCGACTATTGATTCTAATTTAGAGAACGACGTCGAATGGCGAAGATTACTGCTGGAAGACAATATCTTCCCAAAATGGAAAACATCTCTCGGCCAACTAACGACACGAAGCGACTTCGCGGCGTATATCGCCGAAGCTAAGAAGTATTTGGATGAAGTGAAAGTATTTTTAGACAAGCTTTCTCTCATAGTAAACAACCCAAACTCCACTTACTTAGTGGGCCAAACCTCCACGGAGATCCCAAGCTCATGGAAGACCGATATGGCAACTGCCAGAACAAACATGAATACGGCTATAACAAACCTCACTGCCGCTGAAGAAAAATTTAAAACCGCGGAATCGAACCTGGCGCTCTACGGGCAAGAACTCGCTTTGAAAAAGGCTGGAGCGGTGGCAGAGCAAATAACCGCGCAAGAAGCGCAAGTAGAACAAGCTCAGGCGAAAGTAGAAAATCTCCAAGCACAAATTGCCAAAACAACTCTTCGTTCCCCGATCAGCGGAGTGGTTACTAAGCAAGACGCGAAAGTCGGCGAGCTTGTATCCGCTAATACTTCCGTGGTGTGGCTTATCTCCGAATCGCAGTTTGCCATCGAGACTAATGTGCCTGAGGCGGATATCGCCAAAATTAAGATTGGCAATCCCGCTGATATAACTCTTGATGCTTATGGAGACGAAGTTATTTTCAGGGCCAAAGTAGTGGCTATCGACCCCGCCGAAACAATGATTGAAGGAGTTGCGACTTATAAAGTGACTATACAGTTCAACGAGAATGACACCAGAATAAAATCAGGTATGACGGCCAATATTGATATTAAAGGAGAAGTGCAAGCCAACGTCATCGTTGTCCCCCAGCAGACCATAATTAACAGAGACGGCAGTAAGATTGTTAAGGTCTTGGCGTCAAATAACACAGTTGAAGAAGTCAAAGTAGAGGTTGGTCTCCGCGGCTACGACGGTAACATTGCTATAACTAGCGGCTTAAGTAACGGAGACAAAGTCATTCTCTTCCAGAAGTAAATGATATGTCTCAGATAGAAGTCAAAAATCTGGAGAAATCTTATCACGATGACGGCATTGAAACTCCAGCTCTCCGAGGAGTTTCTTTTAAAATAGAGGCGGGCGAGTTCCTGGCTATTATGGGACCATCGGGATCCGGCAAGTCTACCCTACTTCATATACTTGGGTTTCTTGACAGACAAAGCGGAGGTCAATATTTATTTGACGGCAAAGCCATGAACCAATACTCCGACGATGAACTCTCTAAAGTCAGGAATGAGAAAATGGGTTTTATTTTCCAGACTTTCAATCTCTTGGCCCGCACTAATGTTCTGGACAACGTCAAACTCCCCCTGCTTTATTCCGGCATTCCCGAGTCCTCGTGGGAATCCCTGGCTTTGCGGGCTATAGAATCAGTCGGCCTATCCCACCGTCTGACTCATGAATCTTCACAGCTTTCCGGAGGAGAACGGCAAAGAGTAGCTATCGCCAGAGCCTTGGTTATGAACCCGAAGATTATCTTCGCTGACGAACCAACAGGCAACTTAGACTCCAAATCCGGCCAGGCTGTCATGGAGATTATCCAAGGGCTCAACGAGAAAGAAGGGCGAACTGTGGTGCTTATCACTCACGAAACTTATACCGCCGAACACGCTCAAAGAATTATGAAATTGATGGACGGTGAGATTGAAAGCGATATTAAAGTCACTCACCGTCATAAATCAACGGAGTTTACAAAATAGACCAAGAAAAAATGAGTATCCGCCATGTTTTAAAAACATCTCTTTCGGGTCTTAGAGCCAACAAATCCAGGTCATTCTTAACTATTCTTGGCATTGTGATAGGCATCACGGCCATTATTCTCGTTATGGCTATTGGAGAAGGAGCCCAGAACCTTATCTTGGGAGAACTGCAGGGTATGGGTTCTAAAACAATTGTAGTTGTGCCGGGCAAGCAACCTTCGGGCCCATCTGACATAGCTCAGATTTTTAGCGACTCCCTGAAACAAAAAGATTTAGATCTCCTGCAACGGAAAGAAAACGTGCCCACCTTAGGGCAAATGATGCCCGTTGTTTTTGGAGGTGATACCGTCTCTTATGAAGCTGAAACTTATAGGCCGACTATCTTCGGAGCCACACCGCTCGTAAGTACCATTTTTAACATCTACACCGAGCAGGGCAGATTTTTCAGCGACGATTATGTTAAGGGCCTGGCTAATGTGGTTATTATCGGCTCTGAAGTTAAAAAACAGCTTTTTGGCGAGTCTGATGTTCTGGGGCAAAAAATAAGAATAAAAGGAGTAAACTTTACGGTCATAGGCGTCTTGCCATCCAAAGGACAAGTTTCTTTCTTTGATTTTGATAAAATGGTTATTGTCCCCTATACCACCGCCCAACAGTATCTTTTCGGCATTAAGTACTTCCACCGTTTTATTATCCAAGCCGATTCCGACAACTCGGTAGAGCGGACCGTCTCTGATGTCAGAAGTACTTTACGCAATTCCCACAACATCACTGATTCAACCAAGGACGACTTCTTTGTGGAAACCCAGAAAGATATTGCAGCCAGTTTGGGGGTCATCACCACGGTGATAACAATGTTACTGACTTCCGTGGCTGCCATCTCGCTTGTCGTCGGAGGCATAGGCATTATGAACATTATGCTTGTCTCCGTAACAGAGAGAACAAAGGAAATAGGCCTAAGGAAAGCGCTCGGCGCAACTCAAAAAGATATTTTAATGCAATTTTTATTGGAGGCGGTCTTACTAACCGGCATAGGCGGGCTGATAGGTATAGCGCTAGGCGCCGGACTCTCCTTTATAGTTTCTTTTGCCCTTACTAAGGTACTCGCGGTAGACTGGGCTTTCGCCTTTCCTGTTAACGGGGCTTTACTGGGTTTAGGCGTATCTGCCACTATCGGACTCATCTTCGGCTTATACCCCGCGCGGCTGGCAGCTAGGAAAAGCCCCATTGAGGCTTTGCGGTACGAATAAGGTTGCTTTATAATCAGTAGGAATTAATATGGGTCTGTCCTACGAAATAGAAATAAAGTCTCTACTCGGTCCTCAGGAGAAGGCAGACTCTCTCCGAAAGAGGATAACCTCTAATCCCTCCTCTTCTCTCATCGGGAACAGCAAACAACTCAATCATTATTTTGAGGGCGGTAGCCTCGAGAGACTCGCCTCAACTGTCGGCGTTAGATATTTAACTCCGGAGAAACAGGCAGAACTTAAAAAGTTATCTGCCAGCGCCAAAACCTTTTCGGTACGCACCAGAGAGAAAGGTAACAATGTCTTTTTGGTAGTCAAAGCTTCAGCCGATGACACCACGAGCGAGAACGGCATCTCACGCTTTGAAATGGAAGAAAGAGTTTCTATGTCCTTGGAAGCGCTGGACCTGCTCATCCTTGGAGCTGGGTTTACTTATCAGGCCAAGTGGTCCAGGGAGAGAGAAGAGTATTCTTATGACGGCATAATTATTTGCCTGGACAAAAACGCCGGCTATGGCTGGCTCGCGGAATTTGAAAAAATGGTTGGCAGCGAAACGGAAATGGCTTCTGCCCGCGAGAAGTTAAGAGGCATTATGGAGCTTCTTGGAGCCGAGGAGCTGTCGCAGGAGAAATTACAGAGAATGTTTGATTACTATAATAAAAACTGGGCCGAATACTACGGCACCGATAAGACTTTTTCTATAGAATAATGTTTCTTTCTGACACAGATATTAAGCGTGCGGTTAAAGACGGGAGTATTGTTTTAAAACCGTTTGACCAATCCCGGCTCCAGCCTGCCAGCTACGATATTCTTCTGGGTAATAAATTTGTGGTTAACGATGGAAGCGCTACTCATTTCATTGATCCATCCAGAAAAATCTTTGCCAAAACCAGGGGGATAAGTGTCAAAGATGGCGGGGAGTTTGTTCTCCATCCCGGCGTTTCTGTCCTGGGAGTCTCCAAGGAATTTTTTGGTTCCGAGGATTATTTAATCCAGGTTGGGGGGAAATCATCGCTCGCTAGAGTTGGCCTTATTATCCACAACACGGCTGGCCTCATTAACCCTGGGCATTTTTTGAATATCACCTTTGAGCTCTGCAACTTGAACAATATCCCTATCATCCTCCGCCCCGGGATGGAGATAGCCCAACTGACTTTTTCCAAGCTTACTTCCCCTCCCTCTAAACGGTATAAAAAAGTGGGGCGTTTCGCCGAAAACAACTGGAAGCACTTTGCCGCTAAGAAGAAAACCAAATAACATAAAAATCCAGGTAGAATAATGAATAAACACCCTGAACAGCAATACTTAGAACTTCTCCGTGAAACCATAGAACATGGCGACCGCCAGGTAGATGCCGGGCACGGCAAAGCGACTTACGGAGTTTTTGGCAGACAAATTAGATTCAATCTCTCGGAAGGCTTCCCTCTTTTGACCACTAAGAAAGTTTACTGGAATGGAGTTCTTCAGGAGCTTTACTGGTTTCTTTCGGGCCAATCCAATATTAAATATTTGGTAGATAATAACGTCCATATCTGGGACGACTATCCGTACCGTGTTTATAACGAGCGTGCCGAGCGTGGAGAGTTCGCTCAATTGTCTAAAGAAGAGTTTATAAATAAGATCAAAGCCGATACGGCCTTTGCCGGAAAGTACGGAGAACTAAGGCATATCTACGGCGAGATGTGGCGTAAGTGGCCAGCCAAGGACGGCAGGGGCATAGACCAGCTCTTATGGGCTATTAATGAGCTGCGTAACGACCCGTCTTGTCACAACGCTATCGTCACTTCCTGGAACCCGGAATACCTTTACTCTATGGCTAAGCCGGAAGAGGCAAACCACTTCCCTATCTGCCACAATATGTTTCAATTCAACATTAAGAATGAGAAACTCTCCCTCCAGCTCTATCAAAGAAGCGCGGATATTTTTTTGGGTGTGCCTTTTAATATCGCTAGTTACGCTTTACTAACCCATATCGTTGCCCGCCTCTTAGGCCGGAGCCCGGGAGAATTCATCCACACTTTCGGCGATGTCCACATTTACGAAGATCACTTTGAAGCGGCTAAAGAACAATTAACCAGAAATCCTATGCCCTTTGCTAAAGTTTCCATAAGTGAGGCGGTTAAAGAGTTGGCCGATTTTAAGCCGGAGCATGTCACTTTGACCGCCTACGAAGCTCACCCGCCGATTAAAGCAGAACTGACTGTAGCGGGGCTGAGAAGTTTAGATAATAAGCCCGCCGGGACGCCCTAGTGAATCTCTTCCTTCTTATCTCTTAAGAAATTCCTCCACTGTTCAAAGAATTCTAGAAACACCTGGATAGGAGTTTCTATAAGGAAGTTGAGTAAAAACACTATGGCGTTATAGCGAACTAATTGCTTAGAAAGCCACTGGCCAACTTTAATAACGGGCAGGAAGAGAAAATCTATAATACCTCCGATAAAACCAGACCTCACCTCTCCTACGATGAGCTCCCTGCCTCTTTGCTGAATCTTGGTACCGGCAAAAGCTACTAGGGAAACAAAGAAAAGGAAAATAAGAACAGAGAACGGTCCAAAGCCGTAAGATAATAAGAGCCAGGCTACCAGTCCGTATGAAATCGCGAAACTCAGCAAATAAAACATGGCGAAAACAGATCTAGCAAGAAAACTCCTGAGCCTTGGGAAAGCAATATAGTAATCAATCCTATCTTCCCCGATCACTAAAGCCTTAACTTCTTTTTTAACATTAGCCACATTCTTGTCGGAGGTTAATTTGGTGTTCGTAACCAAGAAAAGCATTAAGATCGGGGGGATAAGAACGCTCGTCATGATAGCTGCGGTATTAATATGGCCTTGTAGATAACTGTCCAGTGGAATTTCCAAGAGCAAGGCTATAAAAACTTTACTGATAAAAATTGAGACTGTGCTGTAAATAGCGGCCCGCCTTATCTTGCCCTTTAATTTATTAAGCCTGACCTTATAAGCCTTGCTTGTTTCTACATCCAATTTATCTCCGTCTTCGGCTATTTCTTTTAGTAAGGTGGCTTTATCACTAATAATATCTCCTAGGATTAAATAAGGCGTATCATGTCTCTCTACTAAACGGTAAAATCTTTCCCCGTAAGGGAAATTAAGTGTTCTTTCTATAAGTTCTTTAACTTCCCAGATATGAGTCGTCACCTGCTGCAAAGTTGATTCCGCCGGATTATGCCAGTCTCCGTAGAGTCTGCCTAAGAGATGGTAAGCAATAACCGGATCATCCATTTTAAACAGCACCCGGTGAACCGCTACGTAAATTTGGAGATTCTTCTCGTCCTCCGTCATCAACTTCTTATCTTCGGCGCGCAGTTTTATACGTTCCAAAAGATCTTTAGTAGCGAAATCCACCAAACCTAATTCTTTCTCGTGTGGATCAAGAGTAATCTCCACTTCATAGGAAGCCATCTGTACAAACCATTTGCTAAGTTCCTCCCTCTTTTTCCTCCCGCCATTCCCGCTATTTTTTAAAATATAGGCGTACTTGTTCAAAACCTGCCTGGTCTCTTCGATCTTCTCTAAGGGAATAAAATGGTTAGGGAAATGCCCGCCCCGAACCAGCTCTCTTAAAAATTGTTCGGCTGCGTCGGCCCCATTTTCACCAGTCAGATCACTCTGTAAAAGCGACCTGCGCTTCAGAATTCTCTCTATAGCCGTCTTTCTTAAAAGATGCTCTTCCCTCCAATCCACTATCCCCCGGATAGCTTCATAAAAGGAGGCTACGCGAGCCGCCACGTCATCAACGTTAATAGTATCGTCCTCTCCGTTAACCCGTGTCTTGGCATTTGCCCGTACGGCAATTTCGGCCAATTTCTTTATAGATTCTCTTAAATTTGGCATATTAAATGCCGCTATAGCGGCATCAATATAAGCTTACTCTTTTAGCTACTTTTATCAACTTTAAGCCTATTTAAGACTACAAAGCTATAGCTATAGGGATTTTCGTCATTGGGACCGAAATCTTGCCTGACCTCCTCTATCCATTCGGCTCTATTAAACTTAGGGAAGTATATATCTCCTTCAATTTCCCTATGAATCTCAGTTAGATACATCTTTTCCGCTAACGGCAGGAATTCTTTATATATCGCCCCGCCTCCTATGACCATCACCTCTTCCGCATCCTGAACCGCCCGTAAGGCTTCGGCAACCGTGTGAACCACCACACAGCCCGGAGCTATAAAACCTGTCCG
>DASRUQ010000005.1:0-7320 GCA_035655355.1 Minisyncoccota bacterium | reverse complement strand
ATATGGAGAAGCCTAAGGTAATAGCCGTGGTAGGGCCGACCTCCAGCGGCAAAAGCGACCTGGCGGTAAATCTGGCCAGGCGTTTTAATGGCGAAGTGGTCTCGGCAGATTCCAGACAGGTCTATAAAGGATTAAATATCGGCAGCGGCAAAATCACCAAGCGTGAGATGAAGGGTGTACCCCATCATCTCCTGGATGTTGCTTCCCCGAAATCAACTTTCACCGTATCCAAGTATAAAAAAGAATCTACGAAGGCAATCAATAAAATTATCAAAAGAGGCAAGGTGCCTATTATCTGTGGCGGCACCGGTTTTTATGTTGATGCTGTTCTTTACAATTGGCCCATACCTCCGGTTAAAGCCGACATTAAATTAAGAGCCAAACTTCATCTACAAAGCACTGAAAAACTTTTTAAGACTCTCCAGAAACTGGACCCAGAAAGATCTAACAACATTGATAGACATAATAAGGTAAGACTCGTTAGGGCTCTGGAGATAATCAAAACCACCGGCGCTGCAGTCCCCCATTTTAAACTATTTGATTTAAAAACATCGTCGTATGAAGTACTTAAACTTGGTTTACGACCCAAAGAAAAATTACTTAAAGAGAAGATAAAAACACGACTCTTAAAAAGAATTAAATTAGGAATGGTTAGAGAAGTTAAAAACTTAAAAGCCAGCGGGGTAAGTTCCAGAAAATTGGAAAGTTTCGGGTTGGAATACAGATACGTTAACCGTTTCCTTGAGGGGCAAATAAGCAAAGCCCAGATGGTAGCCGAATTAACAAGTCAGATAAATCACTACGCCAAGCGGCAGATGACGTGGTTCAAAAGAGACAAAAATACTATTTGGCTAGATACTCCAGGAAAAGCTTTTTCAAAAGTTCAGGGTTTCCTCTGCCTTTAAGCTCGCCCATCGCTTTACCTACTAAGAATTGCAGAGAAACCTCTTTGCCTTTCCTGTAATCTTCTACCGCCTTAGGATTGGCTTCAATGATCCTGACAACAGTTTCCTTAAGGACTCCTTCGTCTCCAATCTGGGTAATATCTTCCTGACTTAAAATCTCTTCGGTACTTAAGCCGGTATCCCACATTCTCTTTAGTAAATCTTTAGCTTTACGGCTATTTAAAGTACCTGCTTCGGCTAGGTCAACTAGAGACGCTAAGTGTTGCGGACTAATCTTAGATTCCGTAATTTTAAGTCCAGCAGAATTAACTAGACTCAATAAATCGCTGGTTAGATAGTTAAAAATAAGCTGTGGCGTAGCCTTCTCTTTTTCTGAATTAGCCTCCTCAAAATAGGCCGCCAAGTATCTGTCGGCGGTGAGAGTTGAAGCCTGATCATCGTTGAGGCTATATTCGGAGACAAACCGCTTTCTTTTATCGGCGGGCAATTCCGGTATCTCAATCTTAAGACTTTCCATAATCTCGGCTGGAATTTCTACGGGTGGCAAATCCGGTTCAGGAATATATCTGTAGTCGTGGGCGTTCTCTTTGGTTCTCTGGGAAAAAGTTTCCATCTTAGTTTCATCCCACCCCCTGGTTTCCTGTTTAACTTTTTCGCCAGCTTCTAGAACTTTTATTTGCCTGTCTACTTCGTAGGCGATAGCGTTTTTAACCGCGCTGAAAGAATTAATATTCTTAAGCTCCACTTTGTCTCCTAATTTATCGGTTTTAGAAACGGAAATATTTGGTTCAACTCTCATCTGGCCCTTTTCCATATCAGCATCAGAGACTTCGAGATATCTAAGGATTAGCTGGAGTTCCTTGGCAAAGTCGTATGCTTCGTCGGCGGATTTAATATCAGGGTTGGTTACAAGTTCCATCAAGGGTAAGCTGGCGCGATTGTAGTCGACATAAGAAGACTTGCCATCCGATCCATGCTGTAAACGGGCCGTATCTTCTTCCAGATGGACCCTGGTTAGTTTAACGCCGTTTAAAGAGCCTCCTACAACTAGGGGTTCGTCATACTGGGAAATCTGGTAGCCTTTAGGCAAGTCGGGGTAGAAGTAATTTTTTCTATCAAATTTAGAGGGACTGCCTATTTTACTGCCTAAGGCCAACCCAACTTTTACAATTGATTCAACCGCTTTTTTATTGATAGTCGGAAGCACGCCTGGGTGAGCCAGGCAGATGGGGCAAATATTTAAATTAGGAGTTTTTTCGTCGGGGTCATTTTTACAGGAACAAAACATCTTAGACTCTGTTTTAAGCTCCGCGTGTATTTCCAACCCTATAGTAGTCTTATACATTGTTACAATTATAAACTTTATTCCTAAAACAAAAAACGGGGCCTAATCCCCCGTCTTATAAATTCTTACTAGTTAACGTCTATGCCCATTATCCATCGCCCTGCGGGGCTCTTTCAGAACCCACGGTTCTGAATAATCTCCTCCACGGGGAAAACCTTCCGCTTTTCCCCGACCCCCTTTTTACGAAGTATGGGCCTAACTTACGTCAATGCCCATACTTCGGGCAGTACCGGCTATGATCTTCTCGGCTGCTTCGGCGTCGTAGGAGTTTAAGTCAACCATTTTCCTTTCGGCTATTTTCTTAATGTCGGCACGGCTCACTTTGCCTACTTTAGTTTTGTTAGGCACGCCTGAACCTTTCTCCACGCCGGCGGCTTTACGAAGTAAATCCGAAGCCGGAGGAGTCTTTAGTTTGAAAGTGAAAGATCTGTCTTCAAAAATGGTAATCTCGGCCGGAACGATGTCGTTACCCATTTCTTTGGTAGCTTCGTTAAACTGCCTGCAGAATTCCTGGATATTCACGCCCTGGGGGCCCAGAGCTGTACCAATCGGAGGAGCTGGATTAGCTTTAGTGGCCTCAATTTGGATTTTTATTATTATTTTTACTTTTTTAGCTGCCATAGGATTACTATTATATTTAATTTTTCTTGATTTGCAATGAGTCCAGCTCCACGGCGGTATCCCGGCCGAAAATCGGCACTAAGACCTTAACCCTGCCTCTAGCCTCATCAACCTCCGAAATCTTACCGTCATAATCCTTAAAAGGACCATCTGTAATGCGGACCATCTCGCCAATTCTGAAGTCAACTTTAAACTTAGGCTCATCTCCGCTCATCCTAGCCTTCAAAGATTCTACCTCTTCGTAAGACAAAGGCGTCGGGCTGGTGCTGTCCGAGCCAACGAAACCGGTCACCCGAGGAGTGTTGCGAACTACATACCAAGAATCGGGCTCCATGATCATTTCCACGAGCACATAGCCAGGGTAGATCTTTTCTTCCGTGGTAGTACGTTTGCCCGCTTTAATTTTGATACTCTTCTCTTTAGGAACGATGATATTAAAAATTTTGTCGTTCATCGCCAAAGACTCAACCCTTTGTTTTAAGTAGCGGGAAACGGCATCCTCGTAACCGGCGTAGGTGTGCACGGCATACCAGCGCCTTAAATCAGTTTTTTCTTCTTTGATAGTCTTCATATTAAATCTTCAAGGCTTTCTCCAGGATAGCAATAAATATATAGTCCAAAGCTCCTAAAAAGGCCGCCGTAAAAACGGAAATAACAATCACAACTATAACCATCTTAGTGGCCTGGTCTCTGTTGGGCCAATTGATGCGCTTGAATTCCTCCTGGGACTCAGCTAAAAAGAGCCTAATTCGGGTAAACATTATTTAGGTAGAGTAGTAAAAAATCGCTTATAAATCAAGGTTGGTGACCTGGTGGCCCTTACTCATAATAAAATGCTTCCGGGGCATTACTTCCGAACCCATCAAAATATCAAAGAGTTTGTCGGCCTCGCGGGCATCTTCTACCGCGATTTGTTTCAAAAGTCTGGTGGCCGGATCCATAGTAGTTTCCCAAAGCTGACTAGGATTCATCTCTCCCAAACCCTTATAACGCTGAATATTAACCGAGGTAGATTTTCCGCCCGAGGCAGATCCGCCTTTGGCGGAGAATTCTTTGAGAACTATATCTTTCTCTTCGTCGTCAAAAGCGTATTTAATGGTTTTACCGACGGAGAGTCTGTAGAGAGGAGGAGTAGCTATGTAGAGGTGCCCCGCTTCTATAACTTGAGGGAAATGGCGATAGAAAAGGCTTAAAAGTAAAGTGCGGATATGAGCCCCATCAACGTCGGCATCGGTCATAATGACAATTTTATGGTAACGGAGTTTGGAGAGATCGAGCCCTTCGGCGATACCTGTGCCCAAGGCGATAATAAGAGATCTGATTTCTTTGTTAGCTAAAATCTTATCAACTCTTGCCTTCTCCACATTTAAAATCTTGCCCCTTAAAGGAAGGATAGCCTGGAACCTTCTGTCTCTCCCCTGTTTGGCGCTGCCTCCGGCTGAATCTCCTTCAACCAGAAATAGTTCTCCTTCTTCCGCTTTCCGCGTCTGACAGTCAGATAGTTTGCCGGGCAGTGCCAAGCCCTCCAAAACACCCTTCCTTAATATGGTTTCCTTAGCGGCTTTAGCGGCGGCGCGCGCTTTAGCGGCTAAAAGAGACTTACCGACAATGGATCTCGCGTCATTAGGATGGGTTTCTAAATACGACTTCAAGGCATCGGCTACTACAGTTTCAACGGCGCTCCTAGCTTCCGCGTTGCCCAACCTTGCCTTAGTTTGACCTTCAAACTGCGGTTCGCGAATCTTAACGGACACTATAACTGCTAGACCTTCCCGCACGTCGTCCCCAGTCAGGTTGTCTTCCTTTTCCTTAATAAAACCTTCCTTACGGCCGTAATCGTTTAAAACTCTAGTTAGGGCTGTACGGAAACCGGTTAAATGCATGCCGCCATCGGTAGTATAAATGTTATTAGCAAAAGAGAGTTCTTTGATCTCCATGCCTTCGTTGTAAGAAAAGGCCACTTCCACTCCAACGCCTTCATATTCTTTCTCAACATAGAAGATATCGTTCTGGATTAGTTTATCCCCGCCATCGTTAAGGTAATCTAAGAAAGATTTAATGCCTCCATCAAATTTAAAAGCGTGGTAGAAAGGAATTTCGTCGCGCTCGTCTATAAGAATAATACGCACTCCCTTAGTAAGGTAAGCTTGGTCTCTTAGGTAATCCAAAATCTTTTTTCTCTCAAACTCGGTCTTGGGGAAAATACTCTTATCTGGTAAGAAAGTTATTTTAGTGCCTGTTCTCTGCCCCTTACCTTCTTCTTTAACTTTCCACTGTGGAACACCTCTTTTATATTCCTGGACATACTGCTTGCCATCGCGGGTCACCTCGGCTCTAAGCCAATCCGACAAAGCGTTAACCACCGAAACACCCACGCCGTGTAAACCTCCCGAAACTTTATATGACTCCCCTCCGAATTTTCCTCCGGCATGCAGGACCGTCATAACGGTCTCTAGGGTGGATTTTTTTGTCTGCTTATGGATTTCAACCGGGATGCCTCTGCCGTTATCCAGGACACTCACAAGATTGTCTTTTAAGATTCTAACTTCAATGTCATTAGCAAACCCAGCCATCGCTTCATCAATGGCGTTATTAACGACTTCCCAAACGAGATGATGCAGGCCCGCTACATCAGTCGTGCCGATGTACATACCTGGACGTTTACGAACAGGTTCCAAACCTTCAAGAACTTGAATATCCGCAGCTGTGTATGAGGTTGGTTTCTTGTCTTCTTTAGCCATAATTACAAAATAAAACGCCCAAGTTTTAGGCACTTAAATTATAACTTAAAAGCCTCCTTAAAACAAGGGGGATAGAGGCCAAAAAACATAGTATTAATAAGGCTAAATTAGCGGATGACGGCCTTCAAAGCCGAGACTAAAATTCCTTCGGTTTTTTCTATTTCCCGATCCACTTCGGCATCCGTTAAGGTGCCTGAATCGGAGCGGAAAACCAGACGGAAAGTAAGGCTGACTTTGTTTTTATTCCCTTCAAAGTTATCGAAATAATCTATTAAATCTACGTCTTGAAGGTGGGTTAAGGCCAGGTCGTTGATAGTTTCCATAACCTGCCCTACTTTGGTATTGATAGACACCACCAAAGATATATCTCTAGTGACCGAAGGATATTTCGGCAAAGGACGGTATTCGTTTTCACCTACAGTAACTTCCAAGAAGGCATCTAGGTTAAGTTCAGCCAAGGCTAATTTGGACCCTGTTGTGTGGGCGACACCGAGAATCTTGCCGTCTGATTTTACCACTAAAGAATTTTTACCCTCTTCTTTCATCAGGATATCGGTCAAGCCGCATCTCTTTAGGAGCTGCGCTAAAACGCCCTTCAAATGAAGCATAGCTTCTTCTTCTTTCAGGCCTAAACTAAGTCTGGCGCCTTCTCCTTCGGCAGAGAATACTTTCCCAATCTCAAAAACTCTGACAGAAGGGAATGCATGCGAATTCAAAGAAATGTTTTCCTTGATGCCCCCAAGCAAGGAGGTTCTTAGGTATTTTTTCTCGGCTGATATCGGGTTTATAAGTTCTAAAGAACCCGCAACCTTACCTCCTACAAAAGAATAGTTGTGAACTTCGCTGAAACCAAAGCCGGTGAGAATTGTTCTAATCTCCCTTTTGAAATTAACTATGTCGTCCGACTCAACCGGAGTTAAACCAATAAACGGAGTCATCGGTTTTAAGTCGTTGACTCCATAAAGTCTGACCACTTCTTCGGCCAGATCTTCAAAGATATTCACATCTTCTCTTAAGGCGGGAACTTCCACCAAAAAGTTATTTTTGTTTTTTACATTCTTGGTAAGAATTATAAATCCCAGAAGTTTAAGATAACCGGCGGCCTGCTGCTTGGTGAAAGAAAGGCCGATAATGGAATTAAATCTAGCTATATCAAACTCTATAATCTTCTTGCCGGGGAGCTTGCCTATGGCCTCAGCCGAATCAATAAGTTTAGCTTTTAGAACCTCTTTCATTAGGTTAACGGCTCTATCTCCCCCAATGACAGCCGAGTAAGGGCTAAGGCCCCTGGAAAACATCTGAGAAGCATCTGTCACGAGTTGGAGCCGCTTCATAGTCCTATAGATTCTCGCTTGGTTGAAGTTAGCGGATTCCACTACGATGCGTTTAGTCGCCTTAGTGACCTCGGCCCGCTTGCCGCCTTTTATACCGGCGATGGCGAGCACGCCCGACTTATCAGCAATAACCAAATCGTCTTTGGTAAGCTCGTAGGGATGGCTGTCCAAAGAAACTACTTTCTCTCCTGGCTTAGCGAACCTGACAATAATTTCTCCATCCAGCTTATCCGCGTCAAAAGCATGGAGAGGCTGCCCCGTTTCCAGCATCGCGTAGTTCATGATATCAACCACGGCGTTAACGGGCCGCAAGCCGCAGTCGGCCAGAACACTTTTAATCCAGGCTGGGGATTCCCCTATTTTAAGAACTTCCA
>DASRUQ010000004.1:0-11209 GCA_035655355.1 Minisyncoccota bacterium | reverse complement strand
AGACAGATTGGCTTCCATCATTAATGTCAGCCGCCAGGCTGGCGTGGGACTTACCGCCATTCTTGCTATCGTAGCTGTTTTAGTTGTCTTCAATACCATACTTCTGGCGATTTATTCCAACAGGGAGAGCATAGAGATTATGAGGCTGGTGGGAGCATCTAATATGTTTATTAGAGGCCCGTATATTATTGAGGGTATAATTTATGGGACTATTTCCGCCACTCTTTGTATGACTATTTTATTCCCGGTGGTCTACTTTATCTCTCCATACGTTAAGATATTTATTCCGGACATGAATCTTTTGAGTTATTTTACATCTCATTTCTTTCAACTCTTTGCTTACCAGCTCCTCTTTGGTGTTGGTATTGGTATCATTTCCAGCTTTATCGCTATCCGCCGCTACCTTAGGATATGAAGAAGGGCTCTTCCACAAATAAAATCCTCATCTCGGTTCCATATTTCGCAATCTTTTATTTTTTTCAATCACAAATCTCTCACCGTATTTAATAAATACGTTTCAAGATTTATTCAATCCAAAAAATTAAACCTTGCAAAAATATAAAACCGAATCTAAGGAAGTTATTCGTGGAAGAGCCCTAAGCGTTGTTGCTATTGTCCCTGCTTATAATGAAGCAGGGACAGTTGGTCTCGTAGTGGAGGTTCTCAAAAGAATGCCCCAGATTGCCGATGTTGTCGTTGTTGATGACGGCTCCAGAGACAAAACTAAGGCGACGGCTGAAGCTAGCGGAGCCAGAGTAGTCTCGTTAAGATCTAATGGCGGTAAAGGGCAGGCTTTATCAAAAGGCGTTGATAGCACTATTTCAGAAATAATAGTTTTTGTAGACGCCGATCTTTTGAATTTGGAGCCGAGTCATATCGAAAAAATATTAAATCCTATTTTAGAAGGAGAGTATGATATGGTGACGGGGGTGGTGGATAGGGGCGAATTTTTAAACAGGATTATGGAGTCCATCAACGATCCCTTCGCGGGTGTGCGGGCACTCCGGCGGGATATTTGGGAAGCGATGCCCGATGAATTTAAAGACGGATATTTGGTTGATAGCGGCATTCACGTTACCGCGACTAGGGCCGATAAAAGAATAAAGAATGTTGTCCTGCCCAATCTCCGCCAAGTTACTAAAACTACTAAGCATGGCCTTTCTAAGGGGATATTGCTTTACTCGAAAATGTGGAGCGAAGTAGCTTTAAAAGCTCTTATGTTTTTTTGGTTTAAAAATAAAGCTTAGGTTATAAGTTAGAATTATTAAAAAAGTTTTCGCGGAAATAGGATTTGGGAACGATGCCTTTCTTTCAACTGAATTTGAGGAAGGAGAGAATGAATATCGGGTTCCAAAATTTATTTTACCAGACAGAGTAAAAGGATTTTATTTTCGTCTTTGGCTATTCAAAAACGTATTTATTTTATCTACTAATGATGGATTTAAGATTAATAAAAAAGATAGAAATAAACTGAAGATACTGTTCGGTATTAGTGGAGAAAATACATGACGTCACAGCTTGACCACCTCTGGCGTTTTATGAATTTTTCTGTTAGGGTGTCGCTATATGACGGAAGAAGCTAATTTCCACGGTCTGGGTATTGCCCCAGCTATTCTTGAGGTTTTAAAGAAGCTCGGCTTTACCGTACCTACTCCAATTCAGGCTCAGTCTATCCCAATCGCGGGCCAGGGCAAAGACTTAATAGGCGTTGCTCAGACAGGCACCGGCAAAACTTTGGCCTTTGGCATACCCCTTATACAGGGCATTTTAAAGAATCCTAACCGCAGGGCTTTGATTGTTCTGCCGACCCGCGAGCTGGCCCTACAGGTGGAAGAAACCATCAGGAAAATAGGATCGTCCTTAGGTATAAAAACAGCGGTTATTATAGGCGGCGAAGGTATGTGGAAGCAGAACAGAGCTTTGTCTTATAAGCCTCAGGTTGTTATCGGAACTCCGGGAAGAATTATAGATCACTTGGAACACAAGACGCTTAATTTCAAAGAAGTTGGGATTGTGGTTATAGATGAAGCAGACCGTATGCTTGATATGGGTTTCTACCCACAGCTGAAAAGGATCATGGATAATGTGCCTCATGATAGGCAGACTATGCTTTTCTCCGCTACTATGCCTGAACAAATTGTGGCGATGGCCAGGGCTTATTTACAGTTGCCGGTTAGAGTTGAAATAGCCAGATCCGGTACAGGCGCTAAGGATGTGACTCATGAAATATTTTTCGTTAGTCAGGGTGATAAACCAAGGCTTTTGGAAAAGATTTTGCAGGAATACCATGGTTCGGTTTTGGTATTTAGCAGAACTAAATTCGGGGCCAAGCGTATTTCGGCTCACATACGGGCTTTAGGGCACACGGCGGTTGAATTCCATTCCGAGAGATCTCTTTTCCAGCGCAAGGAAGCCCTGTACGGCTTTAAAGTAGGAAAGTTTAGAATCTTAGTCGCTACCGATATTGCTGCCCGTGGTATTGATGTCAGTAATATTGAACTTGTTTTGAATTATGACCTCCCGGATGCTGCGGAAGATTACGTGCATCGCATCGGACGCACTGGGAGAGCTGGAACAAGCGGGCACGCCATTTCTTTCGCGAGGCCAGATGAGAAGAGGGATATCTATAACATAGAGCGTTTGATGCGTATTAATTTACCCGTTTCAAAGCTACCAGAGTTACCGCCGCCATATAAGACAGCTTTTACAAGTACCCCGGAGAGGGCAACTAGCGGCAGTGGTTACCGAGGCGGCAGAGGAAGCTACCAAGGCAGAAGCAGTGGAGGTTATCAGGGAAGGGGAGGAGCCACTCGTTCCGGAGGTTATAACCGTTCCGGTAGTACTAGTAGCAGCCGTTCTTCTGGAGCCGGCAGAAGCTATAGCGGCAGCAGCCATAGCAGAAGCACTAGCAGCGGCAGAAAACCATATAACCGAAATCGCAGCAGTTCTCCTTATCCCAGAAGAGGTCCTGGCGGCCCGGTTAGTAGATAAATAATATTCTAGAGTAGGTAAATTCTTGTTATAAACTAGATAAATCTAGAGTCTGACTAATATTAATTTGTTTTACAAAGTCAGGAACGTGGCTAACGAGTATCATAGCTCCTTCATACTTATCCAGAGCCTTGGCTATTACAGGCAGGTGGCGGAAATTTATGTGGTTGGTAGGCTCATCCAATATTAATAGTCCCGGACGCTCTAAGCATATCTTAGCAAAAGCGACTAGGCCCTTTTGCCCCTCAGAGAGCACACCTACCTTAGACCTTAATATTTCGGCGTCCAGTAAGAAGCCGGCGGCGCATGATCGCAGAGTTTGTTCACTGCCGCCCAGTAAGGCATCTACTAAAGTCGCGTAGACGGTTTTATCAAAATCCAGAGTAGAGAAGTCCTGTCTGTAGTAGCTGATGCGGACTCCCGGGGCTATTTCTTCACCTTTAGCGTGACCTGTGGCCAGCTTTTCGAGCAGAGTAGTTTTACCGATGCCATTGGGGCCGGTGAGGTGCAGTCGTTCTTTTTTCTTCAGAACAATATTAACTTTTTTACTGACAGGTTTGTGATTTTTGATCACAGAGACTGTCTCCAGGCGCAATATTTGTCCGGTTAGGTCTTCTTGGCAGGGAATGAAAAAGTTGCGAATAGCTTTATCTTCTTGGCGTGTTTCCACTATATCTCCTTCCAGCTCTTCAATTTTCTCCCTCATTTTTCTGGCGACATCACGCATATGGCCTCCCTTTTGGGCAAAGAAACCAGCCTGGTCCTTACGGTGCTGGATGTCTTTTTCCAGCCTGGCATTTTTCATTCTTTCTCTTTCAATCCTGGCTTTTATTTCCTCCACTACGTCTATATAGTTGCCCATATATTGTTCTATTTTTTTGGTAAAAACGTCCAAGTAGAGAACCCCATGGGTAAAAGAGTTTAAAAACTCCGCATCGTGAGAAATAACCACGCAGGTCTTTTTATAGTCCACTAAGAATTTAGTGAGATGGGCGATACCTTCTTTATCCAAATTATTGGTCGGCTCGTCCAAAAGCAGTAGGTCCGGGTTTTGTATTAAAGCCTGAGCGAGTAATAGTCTGGCCTGCTGGCCGCCGGAGAAAGTTTTAAGGGTTCTGTCCTGCGGGGCGGATAAATTAACCACCTCAAGGACCTTATTGATTCTGGGTTCTATATCGTAAACTTTTTTATCAAAAGCTTTTTCAAAAAATTCTCTGACGGTTAAACCCATATCTTCCCGGGGAATAACCTGCTTCCCCGTTGCTATGGTCAGCTCGTTATCCACGGCAATGGACCCTTCGTCCGGGTGCAATTCCTTGGTAATCAGCCGGAAGATGGTGCTTTTGCCGGCGCCGTTTTGACCCATAAGAGTTATCTTGGTTCCTTGGCGCACAGAAAAATCAGCCTCCTCAAGGACAACTTTCTTGCCGTATTCAAACGAAACTTTATTAAAGCGTAGGATAACTTTATCTGACATATTATTTAGCTGATTTTATGGAGTTGAGAATCTTCTCAACCTTCTTAATGCTATCCAGGTCGTAAACAGAAACAGGGATAACGGTAGGGTTTATCTTCTTCAGCAGGGTGAGCTTCTTCTTCTGAACCTCAGGGCTTAAAATATCACTTTTGGAGAGAAAAAGATATTCTTTCTTCTTAAGCAGAGCCTTATTATATTTACCCAATTCTTCGCGTATGGTTTCGTAGTCTCCAGCCGGATCATCGGACTCAGCCGAGACAAAATGGAACAGAATTCCGGTGCGTTCAACGTGTCTTAAGAATTTTATGCCCAAGCCTTTACCGGCTGAAGATCCTTCGATAAGTCCCGGGATATCGGCGAGTATCAATTCATAATAAACGCCTAAATTAGGTTCTAGGGTCGTGAAAGGGTAGTTGGCTACTTTACTCTTGGCGTTGGTGAGTTCGTTCAACATACTGGACTTGCCGGCGTTGGGGAGGCCCACGAAACCGACATCGGCAATCAGTTTAATTTCCAGATGCAGTTCAAAAGTTTCTCCAGGCAAGCCGAATTGGAATTGCTTGGGTGAGGTGTTTCTGGAAGACCGGAAATGAAAATTGCCCTTGCCACCGTGGCCGCCCTGGGCGAGAAGCGCGGTTTCACCGATCTTGGTTACCTCAATATCCTTGCCGGTAGTAAGATTATGTATGACCGTGCCCACGGGGACTTTTAATACCAGATGTTTGCCGTCTATGCCGTCCCTGAACTGGCCCCTGCCATCCGCGCCCCTTTGGGCTTCCAAGTCTTTCTTAAAACGAAACTGTCTGAGGGCGCTGATATCAGAAGTGCCTTCGGCATAAACATTGCCACCGTTGCCGCCGCTCGCTCCAGTAGGGCCAAGGCTCATCATGTTCTTATTAAAAGCCACGGCACCTTGGCCGCCGTTCCCAGCGTGTATCTTGATTTTTACGTCATCTACTAGCATAAGCTCGCAGACAGCTTACACTAAAAAAGCCCTAAATTGCTAGAAACTGCCGATAGACGAGGAGACATCAAGAGCTTTCAGGGTTTGGGAAACGTTTTCCCAAACTTTGGTTAAAAGAGTGTACTGAAGATAAATAATGAGACAAGTTATAACTACGGCCGCGACAGCAATATACCTTTCTTTGCTGCCTCCATGGCGGGAATATCTATAGGCGTAGATAAGGCCGAGAGGAGGGAAAAAGAAGCTTACCAGGTAAACAACTGTTTGAGCGGCAATGGAAGTGGACGGAGGAGGCTCTTTTATTTTTTTGCCGCAATTAGGGCAGAAATAGAAACTTTCTTGGATAGGTTGTCCGCAGCGCTTACAAGTTAAATCCATATTTCTGTTATTCTAGCACAAATATAAACCCCCAGCCTAAAACCAGGGTTTATATCCAACGCCGCTTAAGCGGTTTAATTGCAGTCTCTGCAAGTTTGCTTGTGGGTGGCTACCAGGTAAACTCCCGAAGCGCCGACTAAGACATAGACGATTGCTTCAAGCTGCATCCATGAGCCCAGAACCAGGTTGACTAAATTCCAGTCAGAGCCGCCCATAAGCCAGCCCAAACCTACCAGGCCCCAATTGATGGCGCCCACTACGACTAAAATAAATGCGATTGAGTGAAGATTTTTCATTATTAAAAATTATGTTACAGCGGCCCGACCAAACCGCCTCTTTATTATATCACTTTCAAGCTCATTTTCTTTGTTAGGCTCCCTAAACAAATATGTAGTCTAGCGTCTTTCGCTCCAAGTCTCCAGCAACAACTTTTATCTTAACCTCGTCTCCAATCGTATATTTTTTCTTGGTTCTTTCCCCAATAAGAGAATAAGTCTCTTTATTTAAGACATAAAAATCATCTTTCATATCTTTAAACTTCACCATACCGCTGGATTTGGTTTTTGACTCTTCTACATATATCCCCCAGTTGGTTATGCCGGAGATTACCCCCGTATAAATGTTGCCAATACGTTCCATCATATATTCAACCTGCTTATAAGAGACAGAAGACCTTTCGGCATCGGTGGCATCGCCCTCACGGTCCGACAGTTTTATGGCGGAGCTGCGGTACCACTCCACTTCGTCGTTTGTCAGATGGCCGCCCTTCAGGTGTTTTTCCAGAACTCTATGAACCATCAGGTCGGCATATCTTCTGATAGGGGAGGTGAAGTGAGTATAATTCTGGAGGGCCAGTCCGTAGTGCCCGATGTTATCCGTGGAATATATTGCTTTGGCCATGGATCGCATGGCTACGGTCTTAATGAGAGACTCTTCCGGCTTGCCCTTGATCTTTTTAAAAAGATTATTTAATTCTGTTGAAGTTACTTTACTTTCTTTAGCTTCTATTTCGTGGCCTAGCATTCTCACGAAAGCCAGTAATTCTTCCATGGATTTCTTCTTGGGCGTGTCGTGAATACGGTAGATAGAAGCGCCCTTATTTATCCTTTTAACTTCGTTACTCAGGTAAGTAGCTACCTCTTTATTAGCCAAGACCATAAATTCTTCCACGAGCTTGTGGATATCCAGTCTCTGTTTCTCAATTATATCTATTGGCCTGCCTTTGGCGTCCAACTTGAACTTAATTTCGTCTTTCTCAAAATCCAAGGCGCCAGTTCCCATCCTCTTTCCTTTAAATATCTTTGCCAGTTTGTTCAGGGAGTCCAGCTCTGTGTAATATTCACCTTTTTTATCGTCCAGAATTTTCTGGGCTTCTTCGTAGATAAATCTTTTGTTTGAATTTATAACTGTCCGGCCAAACCAAACTTTTTGAATATCGCCATTCCCAGAAACGGTTAAGACGGTAGCAAAGGTTAATTTATCCTCTTTCGGGTTGAGACTGCAGATGTCATTGGATAAAATTTCAGGCAACATCGGAACAGTTCTGTCTACGAGGTAAATAGATACTCCTCTGTGTAGCGCTTCTTTATCCAGCTGGCTGCCTTCTCTTATGTAATGCGAGACATCGGCGATATGGACTCCTATTTCGAACAAGTTGTCGGATATCTTCTTGAAAGAGATGGCGTCGTCAAAATCTTTGGCGTCTTCGGGGTCAATAGTAAAAGTAGTGACGTCTCTGAAGTCTCTACGTTCCTCAATGTCTTTGGCGGGTATAGGCTTGGATTTCTTTCCCAAAGTTTCCGCTTCTTGTTCAACCTTAGGAGGGAACTTCATCTGGAAGCCGCGTTCAAGCACGATAGCTTCCATTTCTACGTTATTGTCTCCCTTTTCGCCCAGCACCTTTAAAACCGTGCCTTCCGGATTCTTTTTGGGGTCATCCCACTTTTCAATCTTTACCAGGACCTTTAAATTGTTCTGAAGGTTTTTGGATCCGGTAAAAGGAATAAAGATATCGCTGTACATTTTACTGTCGTCGGTGACAACAAAACAGACAGCGCTGCCCGGCCTCTTGTCTACCGTGCCGACGAATTCGGTTTTCTCTCTATGCAGAATTTTTATGACTTCGCCGCTCAGTTTTTCTCCTTCTGCCTGGGGGAATAAAGAAACCTCTACTTCATCGTAATTAAGGGCGGTGTTCAGGAACTCCCGCTCTATTTTGATATCTTCCGTAAATTCTGGGGTCGTAACATAGCCTGTGGCTTTTGAGGTCAGGCTTATTATCCCCTTAATAATAGATTTTTTGTCTCCTGCTGGCGCAGGCAAGTCTTTTTCCATTGTTCTGGTCACTCCATTGACTGCGTCAATAGAGTTTGAGGTTATCTAAAAGTATACGAACCATTATAGGGTTTCTTCGGTGGTCTGCAATAGGGGAGTGGTTTTTGGGTATGAAAACCAGGGAACAAAATTTTATTTATCTGGGAAAGTAAAAGTAGGTTTGGATAATTTATAAATCAAGAATTTCCTGACAGTATTTGTTCAGGAGGTTTTTGTATTTGGGGGAAATTTGAGAAGATTCTAACGCGGCTTGGGCTCGTTTGATTAGGGCCAGGACTTCTTTTTTAGCGTAATCCAAAGATCCGGTTTCTTTAACAATCCGGCGCATTTTTAATAAGTCTTGTTTGGTGATCTTCTTTTTGTTTAATATAACCTTAATCGCTGATTTTTGCCGGGGAGTGGCTTTTCTATAAGCCCGCCAGACCAGGAGGGTTTTCTTAGCTTCCTGCAAGTCGCAGAGGATAGATTTGCCGATTTCCTTTTCTTCGCTGAACATTCCAAGGATATCGTCTTTTATCTGGAAGGCCCGGCCCAAATATACTCCATACTTAAAAAGTTTCCTGATTTCCGGTTCCTTGGCCCCGGCCAACACCGCGCCCATAGTTAAGGGGAATCCAAAAGTGTAGTAAGCGGTTTTTAAATCGTAGACCTTATATATATTTTCCTGTGATATTTTAGAGATATCCCTTGCTCCGTATAAAATCTCGATAAATTCTCCGCTGCCGGTGTACATCGCGACTTGAAAAAGTTTTCTCAGTGCCTTCTCCTTATGGCTCGGGCTTTCTTTGATTGCCAGAAAACTCTCCAGTGCCATGGCATACATTACATCTCCTATTATAATTGCCAAATCCTGCCCTGAAGTTTTAATGTTCTTTGAACCTTTAAGATAACGGCCGAGTAGAATATGCATCGTCGGTTTATCCCTTCTCAGGTCGGATTTATCAATAATGTCGTCGTGAACCAGCATAAAATCGTGCAGCAATTCCAGAGAAAGGGCGCTGGTATATAAGCCGGCAATGGGTTTTTTAGCAAAGCCGAGGTAACCAATAATAAAAAGAGTGGGGCGCACCCGCTTGCCTTTTCTTAAGGCAAACTCTCGGATGTGCTTGAATAAGATCGGTGAAATTTCTTTTAAAGAGTATTTTTTATCAAGGTCATCAAGATAACCGACCAGCTTGGTTTCCAGCGTATTTTTTATTTTATTTAACATGATTTTATGTTAACGTATAGGCAGAGCTGAATCAATTATAATATGGCAAAAACTGAAAATCTTATTCGAGCGCTGAGGTTGCCTTTCTCCATTGCCAGTATTCTGCCGTTTATCGCGGGCTCGCTTATTCTCGGAACTCAATTCAATTCGCTTAATTTTTTACTTGGGTTAGGCGCGGTGATTTTTACGCATTTAAGCGCTAATCTGATGAATGATTACGCGGATTCTAAAAGCGGCGCGGATTGGCAGGATAAGAATTATTATAATTATTTCGGCGGTTCAAAGTTGATACAGCAGGGAGTGTTTTCCGAGAAATTTTATCTGCGGGCCTCATTAGTCTGTTTTGCTCTGGCTACTGGCTGTGTTCTCTTGCTGGCGGCTTTTTTGAAAAGTATTTTTATAATAGATATTTATCTATTGATTGTTGTTTTGGCGGCATTTTATTCTTTGCAGCCAATCCACTTTGCCTACCACTATATGGGAGAGTTAATGGTCTTTTTGCTTTTTGGCCCGGCGTTAGTGATGGGAGGTTATTTTATTCAGACCCAGATATTTCCTACCTTACAAGGGTTTATAGTTTCTCTGCCCTTTGGATTATTGACTGCCGCGATATTGTTCGCCAACGAGATTCCTGATTATCAAACTGACGAGAAATCGGGGAAATTTACCTGGGTAAATCTCACTGGGCCTAAACAGGCATACCGGCTGTATTATTTGATTGTTGCTCTGGCCTTTTTATCCATAGCGCTGAATGTCGCCATGGGTTATATGGGGCTAGTTGCTTTACTGGCGTGGGCGTTAATCTTACTGCCATTTAAGGCCGGACGTATCCTAAGAAATCATTACACCGATAAGAAAAAACTAATGGAGTCATCTAAGCTAACTATTCTTACCCAGACATTGGTTGGGGTTGTCCTTATTTTAGGGGTGATTTTTTAAAAAGGTTTTGACCGAGGCCTTTATTCAATAAACATATAGTCGTAGTGAACAACGGGCCTGCCTCCTTTTTGCCCCAGCATTGTTTTTATTTTATCGGAGTCGTAAGCGCTTACCCCAAACCCTATTTTCTTATGCTTATTATTCTTAATTTCTATCACATCTCCTTTATGGAAATCTCCTTCAACTTTCGTGATGCCGACAGGCAACAAGCTCATAGTTCTTTCTTTGGCTATCAGCATATCGCCGGCGCATTTATTAACCGTCAGACTGCCCATAGTTAAACCTTCCGAGTAGGCCAAGCGCCGTTTAACGCCGCTGGTATTTCTTCCAGGGACAAACTTTGTGCCTACTGCCTTACCGCTAACGATATCTTCTAAGATATTTTTCTTTCTCCCGTGAGCAATGTAGACCGCAATGCCGGAAGAGATTAGTTTTTTAGCCACAGATAGTTTAGTCGTCATACCGCCACGGCCAATAGTAGTCTTGCTTTGGGTGACGTGCTTCTGGATTGAGGTGATGTTTTTAAAATCAATTTGTGGAATAAGTTTTGAGGACGGGTCAGACGGATTACCATCCAATACTCCAGGAACGCTGGTAAGGATAATGACGGCGTCGGCTTCAAGCTGCGAGGCAACGAGTCCGGCGAGCTCGTCGTTATCCGTGAAGACGAGTTCTTTAATGGCTACGACATCATTTTCATTAACAATCGGCATGACGCCATCACGGAGGAGATTAAGGAAACAATTGCGCATATTCTGGTAATGGCCGCGGTCTCTGAAGTCTTCCTTGGTGACAAGCACTTGGGCGCACAGGTATCCTCGGAGGCCAAAAAGTCTGGAATATGTTTCCATTAGTTTTACTTGTCCTATTGCCGCGAATACTTGTTTGTCAGCTACAGTTTCTTTCTCTTTAGCGG
>DASRUQ010000003.1:0-12355 GCA_035655355.1 Minisyncoccota bacterium | reverse complement strand
TTTCTATGGTTAATCTGTATATTTCCTTGTCTCGTTCTATGGGGTGGCGGGTCCTTTCTCCTTTGATGGTGATAGAACCTCCTGCTTGGTTGTATTTGACGGCGTTGTCTATGAGGTTGGTTAGGGCTTCTTTGAGCTTTTCCTTGTCAAGGTTTAAAACATTGTCTTTCTCCAGGGGTGGGAAGGTGAGGGATGTTTGGAGATTAGCTTTCGTTATTTGTGGAGTGAGTTCGTCAAAAATCCCACGAACAATTGACGGCAAGTTAATCCGTTCCGTCTTAAGAGCGTCTTTGCCGATTCTTATTTGAGAAATGGACACGAATTCATCTACCAAATCATTCAATCTTTCTGTGGAATCAGCTATTTTAAGAACGTCCTCCACCGCTTCTCCGGGTAAGGATAGGTCTTTAAGCTCTTTGACGCGCTTCTCTATGGATTTGAGGGGCGAAATAAGACTGCTTTGCGCCGCCAAGATAAACTGGTCCTTGGCGGTTGAAAGATCCTCAAGCTCCACTCTCGCTTTCTTTTCTACTTCGTAGGAACGCCTTATTTCTTTAGTTTGCTCATCAACTTTTTCTTGAAGGTGGTCCGTAAGATTTTTAAGCTCAGCGGTAATTACCTGCAGCTGCTCTTTCCGCTTCACCTCGTTCAGGACTCCTTTGATAAGGAACATTCCAAAAAATATTACCAATAAGAGAAGTGAGGCGTTAGCCACAAATTCCTGAGTGGTGTCGGAGAAGAGTACCCGGAAGAAAATAAATGACCAGATAGTAAAAGTGACCAGTTGGGCGGTAATTACCTTTATATTGAAAAGCTGGTAACGCGCAATCGCGTAAAACATGGAAATAACGTAGATAGTGGCAAGTATCGTGCCGAATGGCGGGATGGCCACGTTATACCAAAGGAAGTAATTAGTTGAGCCGCCGAGCATGGCAATTATGACTCCAATAAGAACCGCCTTCAGTTGTCCCTTCAAAATCCTATCCTGACTTCTCCTGATTAATTGAAAAAGCAGGTAAAACCCGGCGTTAAAGGCTCCGAAGAAATAAACTAGGGCATACTTGAACATAGGCCCCGCATCAGGCCAATAAGGAAACCACCACTTGTGGCTGACGCTAGGCAGCATAAGACTGGTTAAACCCAGCATATCCGAAACAAGAAGTAAGGCGAAGAAAATGCCGATAGCGTAAACTGCTTTTCTATACTTCCCGTAATCAACATGCGTCACCGACTCAACGAAGTAAATGGTAAAACTGAAAAAACCAGCCGGGATCAAGAGCGAAAAAACGATTGACGTCTGGATCAAAAATAATGCTGAGCCTCCATCCGCAGCCAAATGCCAAAAGACCAGAGGCGCTGCCCAGGCGGCAACATATAAGGAATTTATGGAGAAGGATCTGCCTAACTTATCCGTCTTTCCGGAAGTCAAAATGAAAAAGGAAAACAATCCTGCTGTAAAAGCTACGATTCCGGATGAAATTACTTGAAAGAAAACCATAATCTTATATTGGTAATTCTATAGTAAACCTCGCTCCTTTATCACTGCCCTTTGATTCGGCATAGATTCTGCCTCCGTGGGCTTGAATAATGTTCTTGGTAACAACTAACCCTATGCCCCTGCCGGTCGTATAGAGTTTTTCAGCTTCTTTACCTCTTTGGAAATACTGGGCGAAAAGCTGTGGCAGTTCTTCTGTAGGAATGCCTATGCCGGTGTCTTCTACTATAATACGATAAATTTGTTTATCTTTCTCTATAGGATGATTAACTTTCAGCCCTTTGATGGAGATAGTGCCGCCTGCTTTATTGTATTTAACGGAGTTGTCTATGATATTTAAGAGACCTTCCCTCATCTTTTGTGAATCAATGTTTAAAACGGTGTCGTTTTGAATATCCATAGTAACCGGGAGATTCTTTTTTTGAATTTCGGACTCAAGTTCTTTAATTACATCAACTATAAGATCTTTAATGTTGGTGGACTTTCTCTGCAAAATGCTTTTACCTACCTCCATTTGGGAGATATCCAGAAATTCATTAACTAGTGTACCAATTCTGTCAGCGGCCTCTTCGGCTTTTGTAAGAGAAGTCTTAGTGGCTTCGTCTATTGTTTGAGGCTTTTGACCAAGGACTGACTGAAGATAACCTTTAACGATGGTGAGCGGCGTCCGCAGGTGATGCTGGGTGGTCAAGATGAACTGGTCCTTGGCTTTATCCAGTTCTTCTAGCTCAACTCTAGCTTTCTTTTCTACTTCGTAGGCGCGGCGTATTTCCACTGTTTGTTCGGCTACTTTCTCTTGAAGGTGCTCGTTTAAGTATCTTAATTCTTCTCTAGTTTTTGCCTCGGACAGGGCGCTTTTAACAAGCACGGTGATGGTAACGGCAAAACCTACAATCAGAACCAATTTCAGGACAATACTTTCGGGAACAATAACGGCAATTAAGAATATAACCGCCATAAAACCGGCCACTATTTCCGCAGCTATAACCTTAGTATTAAACAGGCTGTATCTAACCGTAGCGTAACTAATTATTACCTGGTACAACGGGATAGTCATATTTAAAATAGGATAAAAATATATATGAAAAATAGGTAAAAAGGCGGTACTCCCTCCTCCGAAACCTATCAGTGAGCCTATAAATTGGTAAAAGTAGCGGGCTCGTATCTCGCCGGATGCCTTACGAAAAGCATCCCACAACTTATAGATTGTAACGACGACTAAAATGAAGAAGTAAACAACGAAAGCCATATAGTTGGCATTAGCCAACGAATTTTCCGATAGAACATCCGGGTACCATAAACCGCCGAATACTTTCTGTAATACAAAGAAATAGGGCGTACCCGCGCTTAAGAAACAAAATACGGCGCTTATCCCATATAAAAGAAATAAAACTTTTTTCTTGATTTTAAGGCCTAAAGAAATATAAGAATGGTGGAAAAAAAGTACCGGTATAAAAGTAACTCCGGTATAAGCTACCCTAAACCAAAATAAAGCTTCATTATAGGGAACAGCGGAATTAGCGACAGCAAAAAATATTCCTAAACCGTAAAGGCCTATGGCAAAATTGAAAGCCATCCATAAACTATTTACAAATCTGTCTTCTTTTCTGCTATTTAAAAGAATTATAGGCGGAACGACGAAGGCGGTAATAACTATAAATAATCCCGATAGAGCGTAGAGATTCATCTCTTTCTCTTTACTACTCTCTTAACAGCAGATGCGATATCCTTGACACCCATACCGTATTTTTCAATAAGTTCCTTGGGTTGCCCCGATTCACCGAAAACATCTTGCATACCTATAAATTCTATTGGCACCGGGTATTTCTTAGCTAAAACTTCCGCCACAGCGCTTCCCATCCCGCCCATAACTTGATGTTCTTCCACGGTAACCACGGCGCCGCACTTTCTCACTACTTCAATAATCTTTTTCTCGTCCATCGGCTTAATAGTGTGATTATTCACTACAATAGTGCCTACCCCATCTTTCTCCAGGTCGCGCGCGGCGAGCAGCGCGTTGTGCAGCACTGGTCCGCAAGCGATAATAGCACAGTCAGGTTTTTTAGACTGCCATAAAACTTCCGCTTTCCCTGGAGTATAAGAGGTTTTGTCCGTAGTAATAACCGGAGTTTTCTCTCTGCTAAATCTCAAATAAATCGGTCCCCAAAGTTTGGCTGCCGCCAGAGTCGCTTTTTTAGCTTCTATGGCGTCGCAAGGCACAAAAACCTTCATATTAGCCATGACCCGCATAGTCGCGATGTCTTCTATCGCCTGGTGAGTCGCTCCGTCCGGACCTACCGAAATCCCGGCGTGATGACCGGCAATCTTAACGTTAGAGTCATTATAAGCAATGGTGGTTCTGATTTGCTCCCAATTCCTTCCCGGGGAAAAAGTCGCGTAAGAAGAAATAAAAGGGATCTTCCCGCTGATTCCCAGGCCAGCCGCTACGGTAGCCATATTTTGTTCGGCTACGCCCATTTCAATAAATCTGGCCGGAAACTTGTCGGCAAAGGCTTCAGAACGAGTTGATTCCGTAAGGTCGGCGCATAAAACAACTACGTTAGGATTTTCTTCTCCAGCTTTCACCAGCCCGTCGCCGTAGCCATTCCTGGTGGGGACTTGTTCTACATCCTCATCAAAAAGCTTCGGATTCAATTTTCTCTCTTTAATTATCATTGGTGTTCGCTTCTTATTTTACCGCCCAGTGTCCGCAATTCTTTCAAAGCTATTTTGGCTTCTTCTCTGGTAGGCGGCTTGCCGTGCCATAAATAATCCTTCTCCATAAAACTCACGCCCTTACCGGGAATAGTGTGGGCTACTATCAAAGTTGGCTTTTCGTAGATAGTTTTAGCCTCGTTAACCGCGTCAACAATCTGCTCCAGATTATGCCCGTCAACCTCCAGAACATGCCAGCCGAAAGATTCGTATTTTTCTTTGATTGGCTCTAAAGGCATGATGTGCTCCGTATAGCCGTCTATCTGGATGTTATTTCTATCCATCACAGCCGTTAAGTTAGACAACTTGTACTTGCCAGCAAACATCACCGCTTCCCAAGTATTGCCCGCATCCTGTTCGCCGTCCGACATTAAGCAGTAAACTCTGTTTTTAGTTCCGTCAATTCTATGTGAAAAAGCCACGCCGCAAGCCTGACTAAGCCCGGAGCCTAAGGGCCCTGAAGTAGTCTCTACCCCCGGCAAAGCCCCGCGGTGGGGATGCCCTTGTAAACGAGACCCCAATTTCCTGAGCGTCATGAGTTCTTGGAGTGGAAAGTAACCGGCGTAAGCCAAAGTTACATACTGTACCGGACAAATATGCCCGTTCGATAGAATCAGTTTATCTCTTTCCGCCCAATTGGGCTTCTTGGGATTGTGTTTTAAAATATGAAAATAAAAAGCCGTAAAAACATCAGCCATGCCGAGCGGGCCCGCCGAGTGACCGCTACCAGCCTCCACCAGAGTTTCTATAATTTTTTCTCTGATGCGGTTGGCGATCTCTTCCAACAGTTTTATTTTTTTATCATGCAGCGGCTCCATTTAATTCTTCATAGGCTTTTTGCGGATTAATATTGTTGAATATATAAGAGGCTGAGACAGCTGTGTCGGCCCCGGCAATTTTAGCGAGTCTGGCGGTTTCCGGATTGATGCCTCCGTCAACTTCTATTTTAGCACTTGGAGCGACGTTACGTAAAAACTTTATCTTCTCCAGGGACTCCAAACTGAATTCCTGACCGGCAAAACCGGGTTCAACTGCCAAGACTTGGAACGATGAAAAAGATCCGACCTGAGGCAACAAAAGATCGGCAGGCGTACTCGGGATGATGGAGAGTGTCACCTCTCCGTTGTAGCGGGAAGCGATATCTAAAATATAATCAGGGTTACTGACTGCTTCTAGATGAACTATCACGCGGCTGGCTCCATTCATAAACCAGATTTCTACAAATTCATCTGGGCTCTCCACCATCAGATGAATCTCAAAATTAAAGTCAGGGTAAGAAAATTTTAAATCCAGGAGTCCAGCTGGGTTATTCCAAGTAATGTTTTTGGAAAACATCCCGTCAACTATGTCTATGTGCACCCAGCCGCCTTTGGGGAGAAACCAGGATATTTTCTCTAGCTGCCTAGAAAGAGTTTCAAAGTCTGAACAGTTAATAGCAGGAATGATTTGCATGCCTTATATATTATCACAAGGAACCAGTCTTATCCTCTAAAAACTTTAAGCCCCACGATAACCAGCAACACCAATAAGACTTGCCAAGATATCCCCACCATCCCGCTGACATTGAGACTCCTGCCCTTCTGAAGCCAAATATGAAATTTTTGCAGCGGTTCTAAAAGTTTGGAGCGGGTTTTAAAATACACGAACTGCAGAAAGTCTGGCAGTATTCCTGCGCCAGCGGCAATGAGAACCGTAAACGCCGGAGCCTGAAAAATAAAAACCGAAAAAATTAAGACGCTTAAAGAAACCCCTAAGATTGAATCACTAGCGGTGTTTCTAAGATCTATCAAAAAATCTTTACCGAACTTCATATCTGTAGAGAGGGGGTCATTCGAATTCCTCTCCAACGAATGAAGCTTGTAATCCCAGTGAGGCAAGGAATCTATCGCCAAGTGGCTGGCAAATCCAACTAGAAAAGCTTCCAGGGGTTTCTCGGGAAATAAAACTGCCGCCGATGCTCCTACTAAAGCGTGAGTTGTTAATGTCATTGTGGACCTAGTGAGAATCGAACTCGCGTCTCGGCAATGCGAATGCCGCGTTCTACCACTGAACCATAGGCCCAAGACTGAATTATTTAAGCACGACATAAACCAATTTACAAAAATTAAAAACCGGGGTCTGGCGACTCCGGTTTCGTTCGGGCGTTAGCCCAGCTTAATTTGAATTGTGGAATAAATCCCACGCTTCCTTGCTTGCCGGGTCACCGTGGTAACCCTGAGCAATGGCAGTTTGAATGGTGTTGTCGTGCAACACCGCATAGTCAGTAGCCACGCCGTAACGCCACATCATCACCACAGCAACAGCTGCGATAAGAATAAGGGCAACGGCAGAAATTTTGTCTGCGATCATATCGATTTTTGTGTCCAGATTACTCCGAACAATTAATTAAAGAACTTAATAATGCTTGAGCTTAATATACCATAAATATACTTATTTGTCAATAGATAGGCCCTCCTGTATAGGCAGGCAGGGGGCAGGTAACGAAAAGGCGCTATCTAATTTACAGATAACGCCTTTTCATTTAATCACTTAGGCTTGTATTGGAGCCTGAGGAGCTTGTGTGGGCTTCGGAGCCTGGGGCTTCGGAGCTTGTGTGGGCTTCTTAGTTTCTGGTTTATTCATGAAGTTTATAGCGGCTTTATAGCTTGAAAATGAGCGTGCACTAACCCATTTCTAGGCCTTTCAACACGCTAAAAGCTTAGTTTTAGAAGGATTTTAGGGCGACCTGCACCTAAATACCCTCCCCGGCTAGGGTAGCTTCAGGCCTAATTGGCGTCAAGTTGACTATAAATCAAAGTTAATTTATCCGGCTACAACGGTGCGCCCACCAGGGTTCGAACCTGGGACCCACTGCTTAAGAGGCAGTTGCTCTACCAGCTGAGCTATAGGCGCTAGACACTGATAATTTAAACAAATTTTTCGCAACCGTCAATTGAGTATAGAATGTATTTAATGCAAAAAATTTCTCTTTCGGCCGAACTCCACGAGATTTACGGCATTGGTCCGCGTTTCGTTATGAAACTTAAGCATCTCGGCGTGGTAACCGCAAAAGACCTGATTTGGCACTTCCCAACACGCTATGAAGATAGGAGTGAAACTTCTGCGATAGCCGATCTTAAACCAGGTGACTCTAAAACTATTAGAGGCGCGATTTCTGAAATAGACAGCAAACGCAGTTGGAAACGAAGAATGACAATCGTGGAAGCCACTATCACTGACGAAACCGGTTCTATTAGAGCTGTCTGGTTCAATCAACCCTATATTAAGAATATCCTACAAGAAGGGGTGGTAGCGTCTTTCTACGGAAAAGTCCTGGAAGATAAGAAAAGTAAGAATGGGAAAAGCGGCTTGCACCTTTCTAACCCAACTTACGAAGTCCTAAACGGCGCCGACTTGGACGACAAACTAAAAGAGATAGAAACCAAACACACCGGCCGCTTAGTCCCGATATATCCCGAAACTAAAGGCTTAACTTCTAAAGGTATCAGGATGCTCTCTCAAAAGATCCTAGATAACCTTGAGCCGGTTAAAGAATTCTTGCCGCAGGAAATACTAAAATCCCGTAACTTTCCGGAAATCAATGTTGCTCTTCGGAACATCCACTTCCCCGGCAACTTAGATGATGCCGAGCTCGCCAAAGAAAGATTCGCCTTTGAAGAACTTTTCCTGATACAGCTTAACAACCTCTACCAGAAGTTTTCTCTCTCTAAAGAAAAATCTCCAGTAATGGGAAACGCCGAAGGAATAATAGCCAATACTTCTAAAAATCTTCCCTTCAAACTTACCAAATCTCAGGAGGTCGCTCTGGAAGAAATCCTTAAAGATCTCGACAAACCGGAGCCAATGAACCGTTTACTCCAGGGCGATGTCGGCTCCGGCAAAACCATAGTGGCGGGGCTCGCTGCGCTGGTCGCGGCCCATAACGGCTATCAGTCGGCTATTATGGCTCCGACAGAAATCCTGGCCCGCCAGCACTATAGAACTCTGGTTTATCTATTTCCTGAATTTACCCAAGGCATAGGCTTGCTGGTCTCTAAAGAAGCCCGCGTCTCTTATGGAGAAAATTTGGAGACCGATATTAAAAAACCGACATTTCTTAAAGAGGTCTCTGATGGGAAAATTAAAATACTGGTCGGCACTCATGCTTTGATAGAAAAAGGAGTGGTCTTCAAGAATCTCGGATTGGTGGTCGTCGATGAACAGCATCGCTTTGGAGTCAAACAGCGCGCCGCTTTATCCGGCCACGCGGGACTCGTGCCGCATTTTCTGTCCATGTCGGCCACCCCCATCCCCCGCACCATCATGATGACTATGTTCGGCGATCTGAACCTATCCATCATTAGCGAGCTTCCTAAAGGCAGAAAAAAAATCATCACTAAAATAGTTGACCCGGAAAATCGTGATAAAGCTTACGCCTTTATCCGGGGGCAGGTCAGACGTGGCCGGCAAGTTTTTGTGGTCTGCCCCAGGATTGCCGCCTCCGAAAACGGAGGCGAGCCACGTTCCTTTGGGGTAAGAACCTTCATGGATAAAAACGAGAGCTTACTGCTGGAAGTTAAAAATGTAGAAGAAGAATATGAAAAACTAAAGAAAACTATTTTCCCCGACCTTAAAGTCGCCATGCTCCACGGTAAAATGAAAAGCGGCGAAAAAGCTGTAGTTATGTCCGATTTTGCCTCGGGTAAAATTGATGTTCTGGTTTCCACCTCTGTTATAGAAGTAGGAGTTGATGTGCCCAACGCCAGCATTATGATGATAGAAGGCTCGGAGCGCTTTGGCCTCGCTCAGCTTTACCAATTCAGAGGCAGAGTGGGCCGTGGTGAACACCAGTCTTTTTGTTTCCTTTTTACCGAGTCGCCCTCAAAAAACACCAGAGATAGATTGAACTCGCTTATCACGGCCAAAAACGGTTTTGAACTAGCCGAGAAAGATCTACTGATAAGAGGCCCCGGAGAATTTATGGGTAAAGAGCAAACCGGCCTGCCGGATATTGCCATGCGTGCCCTCCAGAAGCCAGAGCTGGTTAAGTCTTCCAGAGATGCCGCCGAATTGGTTGCCAGAAATGGCTGGGAAATGAAAAACTATCCGAATTTATATGAAAAATTTGGTGAGTTTAGGAAGGAAATTCACCTAGAGTAATATTAGAGCAACCAGCCTAGCTCTTATTTAAGCGAAGCTTAGGCGTCACCCAGAAACCGAGCCTGAACTTGCCGCCCAACAACAGCCTGGTCTGCGCTTCAACCGCGGGCAAAGCTCCAAAAATTATTAGAGTCGCAGGCATCAAAAGCCATTGGATAATAAAAAGGAAGTAATGGATTTTTCTGAACCATTCCGGCTTAGGAGGCAGAAGCAGAATACTCAATACCGCCGAACTTGCGATACCGACAGAAGCCAAAGTCATCAGAGTCTTTGTAATCTGCGGCAGGTTGTAAGAAAGAGTTGTAGTTCTGAAAATTTCTCCACCCAACCAAAGAGGCAACCAGCCTAAAGCGAAAATAATTACGGCATTTGTCGCCCAAGAGTGGAAAGACTCAATGGTATGGAAACTCCAGTAAGCTTTTTTCTTAAAAGGGATGAGTTTATTTTTTACGAAACCATAAAGCATATAAGAGATGTTTTCCGATCCCCAAGCCCATCTTCTCTGTTGTTTATACAGGTTTATCATAGTCTGCCAAAAGCTGGGCGCGACATTAGCGTCCATGGAAACGGGATAGAAAAGGGGTACTGCTTTCCAGTTGCCGTTGTAGTACAGGTAGCACTGCCAGAAGATCATGGAGTCTTCTGAAACGTGAGACACATCCCAAAACCCTATCTCTACCAGAGCCTTAAACGGCATAGAATGAGAAGAAAAAGTTGTCAGTCTCTCCGGCCGCGATTGGTTCACCATTTGCCAAAAGGTACAGGAAAAAGCGATAACCCTGGCGAGCGCCGGGGCTTCAAAAACATTATTGGTGAAAAATGGTATAGGCTGATAACTCGTTAATTGCCTCTGTGGCTCCTCCAAAAAAGCGTAGGTCAACCTCCCGAAATATTCCGGGGAAATCTGGGTATCTACATCAAAAACAGAGACCAAAATATTCTCGTAAGGAATACGGAGCTCATCAATCAGCGACTTCGCTTCCCTGCCGGACCAGGTTTCGTTAGACCCCTTGCCTGGAAGTTCGCCGGGTATTCCGGCCGGATGAGTCGTCACTATAAATTTAAAGAACTTACTTTCAAATTCTTCCCTTATCTTGCGGGATACTTCCTGGTCGGCCTCTCCTCCCTTCTCTTCTACGCCTAGCGCCACTATAAACTTGCTGCTGGGATAATTGGCTTTAGCCAGACTCTCAAAGCTTTCTCTCACTACCGAATAAGGCTCTTTATACATCGGGAAAATGACAAGATGATAAATGCTGTCCCAAGCTGGAGCATTTTTAAAGTTTGTCTCCCGAAGCCTAGAGAACCAATCAATCTTCATATACTGTTTCATAGTGTTGAAGGTCGCCCTTAAATGAAAAGAGAAGTAGAGAGTTTTTAAGAGCCAATAGATATCAAAGAGAATTATAAAAATAGCGGCGTATGTCGGATAATAACGTGACAAGACAACTATAGCGACAAGAGTTGCCCAAGCCAAGGTACCAGGAATAAGTTCAAAGAATCTGTATAAAGACATGAGTAAGCCCCGCACAACAACTGCGCTTGCGAATTATTTGATTAATTCCCCTCTAAAGGGTTGTTTACGACCTTTTGGTTTATACTTGCCCAGCTTCAGGCTACGATAACTCAAGTTAATCTTATCGCAGTTGTGTGACGGGGTAAATCTTTCCATCTTAGCAAAAATCGGCTATATTAGGAACGCTAAACAGTAGCAATGGCCTCATCGTCTAACGGCTAGGACAACGCCCTTTCACGGCGTAAATAGGAGTTCGATTCTCCTTGGGGCTACATATACAAAATGAGCATATCTTTATGGTATGCTCACTTTTGTATTAGCTCACGAGGAATCGAACTGGGAAAGGCCTGCCTACGCAGGCAGGGGTCGGGAAAACGGGAGTTTTCCCGTAGCGGAAATATTAAAACCGATGGGTTTTAAAAATTACGCAGTAATTTGTTCGCTTCTCCGTGGGGCTACACTTCGACTCGCTTCGCTCACTCAGTGCAGGCACCACGATTCGTTTCACTCGGTTTCAGTACGCAACTTACAAAAACTGTCGAGGCGAAGTGCCCTGAGCCGTGTCGAAGGGCTATTTCAACATTTATGAAAATATGAAAATTCTCTCCATAGAAACAAGCTGTGACGAAACCGCCTTCGCGGTGGTTGATTGCAAAGGAGGTTTAACTAATCCCTCTTTTAAAGTGGAGAAAAATATGGTCTCGTCTCAGATAAATATTCATCGCCCCTTTGGCGGCGTTGTCCCCAATCTCGCCAAGCGCGAACATCTTAAAAACCTGCCTCTAATTTTTAACAAACTTGTAAAATTCTACCCAAATCTGAAAAATATTGACGCCATCGCGGTGACTGTTGGCCCAGGCCTGGAACCGGCTTTATGGACAGGTATTAATTTCGCCAAAGACATCGGAGAGGAATATGGAAAACCAGTCCTGGGAGGCAATCATCTGGAAGGGCATTTATACAGTTCCCTGCTCTCACACAAAGAAAAAATTAAGCTCCCGGCCATAGCGCTAATTGTGAGCGGCGGGCACACCATGATTTTAAAGATGGATAAATTGTCCAGCTGGAAAAAGATTGGTGAGACTTGTGACGATGCTGTCGGTGAAGCTTTTGACAAAGTAGCCAGGCTTCTGGGACTTCCTTACCCCGGCGGGCCAGAAGTGGAGCGTCTGGCGGCCAAAGGCAACGAAAATGCTATTCCGTTTCCCAGGCCGATGCTGGCCCATAAAAATTATGACTTTAGTTTCTCGGGGCTTAAAACTTCTGTGCTTTATTACCTGCGAGATAATCTTAAAGCGAAAAAGGCTGATGTAGCGGCATCTTTCCAAAAGGCGGCCGTGGACGTCCTGGTAAAAAAGACTTTAAGAGCCGCCGATGAGTTCGGTGCTGAGACAATAATTCTGGGAGGCGGTGTGGCAGCTAATAAATATCTTAAAAATCACTTGTCTTATGAAACCAAGCGGGCAGGAGTGCGTTTCCTCGTTCCGAAA
>DASRUQ010000002.1:0-6497 GCA_035655355.1 Minisyncoccota bacterium | reverse complement strand
ATATATAGCCGCCAGCCTTAAGTACTCGAAGACTATCTATAAGAAACTCTTTTGGATTAAACAGGTGTTCAATAAGATCATTAACTGTGATGAGATCGGCGGAACTGGTCTCTGCATCTGATATCATTCCTTTGATCGTATCCAGTCCGTTTTTCTCGCAAGCTTCTAACGCCTCATCAGCGATGTCTAACGCCACCACTTTGTTAAACATACCGGTACTCTTCATGGCAAGACAGAAGGCGCCGGAGCCAGCTCCCACATCAACGATCACGGCATTCTTATTCTTATCGAGCTTAGTAAGCGAAAGGATCAGTTCTGCCCTTGGCTGGTATTGCAATTTTTTTCTCTCCGTATCGGCACTCAGCAAAAGCCGTGTCCACATATTGGGAGATTTAAAATCGTTATAATAGCTTATTAAAAGATCCTCTTTCGGTCTTGGGCTGACATAAAGAGTACTGCAGTTCTGGCATCTTTTATGGCTGAAACCCCACTTATGAAATTCAAACGACCCGTCGGCATTGCACGCGAGGCATCTCACATCCACAAACTTATCGGCGTACAACCGGAAAAACTCGGTTCCGTCCAATTTTCTTTGGGCAAGGACGTCGTCATAAAGATTCTTTGGCCTAAGTGAATCAAATTTATTCATGACTTATTTCTTTAATAGCCCTTCAATTAAACTATTAATACTGTTTTCATGCACTCTCTCCCAAGCCTTTAAGCTGCCGTTTGTATTATGGGGAGAAAGGATAACATTCTCCATTTTCCGCAATGGGCTATCCGGAAGCAACGGCTCATCTTCGAAGACATCCAGAGCCGTCCCCGCGATCTTGCCTGTTTGCAAAACTTCCACTAAAGCTTTCTCATCCACGATTGGCCCGCGCGCGGTGTTGATAAGATAAGCAGTCGGCTTCATCATCGCCAAACGCTCTTTGTTCATAAGATGAAAGCTCATGGGATTAAGATCGCAGTTGATACTGACAAAATCCGATTCCGCAAGCAATTTTTCCAGAGGGATCATAAAACCAAAATTCATTTGTTTAATATCATTGGCAACTACTTTCATACCGAAAGATTCGGCCCGCTTTTTTACCGCTGTGCCTACATTGCCTAAACCGATAATTCCTAGGGTGCACTCATTAAGCGCGCTGGTCATCTTTTTCTTCCAGATGCCTTCACGCATTTCCCTGTCGAGACCGATGATATCGCGGGCAAAGCAGAGAATATAGCCCAAGACGCTGTCAGAAACCGGCTCGGTAAAGGCGTTGGGAGTATTTCTGACCGGAATACCCCGCCTAGCCGCCGCTTCCTTATCAATAGAATCAATGCCGGTGCCCCACTTCACTATCACCTTGAGCTTTGGCGCCGCTACCAAGACTTTTTCGGTTATCCTGTCATCGCCGCAAAGGATGCCATCAATGTCCCCGACCAAAGGTATTAACTCTTCTTCAGACATACGTTCATTAACTTCTGGCGCTATTATTTCGAACCCGTGATCTTCAAAGATTTTGCGATATTTCTCCAATACCAATTGGAAGTACGGTGCCGTTATTAAAACTTTTTTCATAATGCTATTTTACCAGAATCGCCCTGGTAGGACTTGCCTCGATATTTGAAATTTTGACCGGCAAGCAAATCAACTGATACTTCCCCGGCTTAACTATAGTTAAATTTAATCCTTCAAGAATAGCCATTCCGGACTTTAGAAGAATCTTATGCACTTCTTTGGCTTCTTCGAATTTAGCGACAGAAAGATAGTCGATGCCGACTAATTTAATTTTTCTTTTGACCAGCAGCTCGGCTTCCTTGGTAGTTAAGCCAATATAACCTTCATGAAATTTATTTCCATTTTTAGCCCAAAGTTTGGAGTTTGAAGTTTTAAACAAGACTCTTTCGGTACCCTTGGGGATATCTTTAATCTTGGCAGGAGATGTTACTAAAGCTGGACCAACAAAAGTGCTGAGCGGCATCTTATCAATCGGTAATCCTTTGGGGATAAAGTGGAGCGGAGCGTCCAAGTGTGTCCCCACGTGGGCGTTCATTTCAATATGACTTTCATTTTCATTTATTTTAGTCAAGCGAAAGCCGGAGGACTTCGGCCAGAGGGGCAAGTTTTTATCGATCGGAACCGAGATGTCGATAATTTTCATGGCTTAAGAATAATTTTAAGATACTTGCCGGTGCGATGAAGTTCCCAAGCCTTTTCAAAATCCTCAAGCGGCATAATACATTCGCCAAAAGCTTTCATATCGAGCTTTGGGAGAAGGCCTAAAACTTTTGGGAAATCTTGTGAATCTCCCCCGACGGAACCGGCAATCACCTTCTCCTGTCCCACTAAGTCCTCGAAGTTATAATTTACATCGCCATATGGGAAGCCAAGGAGCATGATGGTAGCGTCATTCCTGCTTTCTTTTATTATTCTCTCCAGCACCTCTTTAGAACCAGTGCATTCTACAATAACGTCGAATTTAGGAAGGCTATTGAGCGCGATGCCGGTCTCTGCCACTTTTCCCTTGAGATGGTTGAGCCGTTCTTCATTCTTATCGAAAACAACGACATTATAGCCATCATGAACAAGAGCCTGTGAACACAGATTGCCGATAGGCCCAGCGCCGGTTACAGCCACCATGGAACCTTCCTTCAATCTATTTTTTACTCTTCCGATGGCGCGAAGAACCACCGCCAGAGGTTCGGTCATGGCAGCGGTTTTTAAGTCCAATCCTTCGGGAATGGGGTGTATGGCATCTCCCGGCATAACAATATAGTTGCTGTAAGCGCCGTTGTAATTGATTACGCCTACTTCTTTTCGCTTAGCAGGATCTCGGGAAATAATACATTCTCCGACTACCTCCTGACCTGGCTTCCATCGTTCCTGAAATTTATTATTGGAACCAACTCTTACTATGGTGCCGGAAAACTCGTGCCCAGGCACGATTGGATAGTTAGCCAGACCGTCGCGGTAGTAACCTAAGGTACCTTCAAGCACTTCTAAATCGGTCCGGCAGACACCCACATAGTCAACTTTAAGTAACACGTCCCCAGGCTTAATTTCCGGTAACAGTACTGTTTCTAACTCAGCTTCCCCTTTTTTCTTTATAATCACTGACTTATTATCGATAGGGTAAAAAACATGCGCCCAGTCTTTTTTAATATTAAGATTTCTGCCTTGATGCCATCCCGTCCTTGATCCCTTCCATTGATAATAGCGAAACCTCAAGATTTCCTTGATTCTTTTCAGAGACCAATTAGGGAAGGAGGCGACAACATCGCTTACCAAACGTTCATATAGCCATAAATAACTTACCCCTGATTGTGGCGGGCGCTTAAGACCTATCCTCACGGCCGCTATGGCCTCCCGGCGATAGCGGTTGAATACTTGATGCCACGCTTCGGTATGGATGTGATAGATGGCGGCACTTGGTTCATAGCGTATAAGATGTCCTTCTTTAGTCATCGCCCTGGCCCAGTCAATGTCTTCGAGGCCGAAGAGATACTCGTTGAACTTTCTCTTTTCCCACAAATCCTTTCTCAAAGCCGAATTGGCATTATTGGCGTAGTCAATCGGAACCGTAGAGTTTATGACCGATGTGCCGAAAATTCTTTGGAAATCCATTAGTTCAGAAAACTTCGATTCCGGCACGCCTAATTGCCTACCATAGACCATGGCTACTTTCTCGTCTTTAAACGGAGCAACCGCGCTGGCAAGCCAGTCATTGTCGACCGGCAAGGTGTGAGCCGAGATGAGAACCAGGAATTTCCCCAGCGCCTCCTTAGCGCCCAGATTTAAACTATAGCCGAAGGTAAAATCGCGGTTTTCAATCTCAAAGATTTTTGCTCCGAACTCCTTGGTAATTTCCAAAGTTTTATCGGTTGAACCCGAATCGACGATGATAATTTCATAATCCTGATAATTCTGCCTTTTGATGGCGCGCAAGAGATTGCCCAGATGTTTTTCTTCGTTATAAGTGCGAATAATAATACTGGTCTCCGGCACCATCTTTTTTAACATCTTTTCTTCCACTTTTACCAAATCCTCTGGAGTATCTACGCTATAGGTCTCGAGATTTGAAAGAACCATCTTTACCTTATAACCATGCTCCAAAAACCTATTCATGTCTATAGATTCGCTTATTTCCGATGGGGTCGGCTTAAGTGAATTGAACTTTAGCAGAAATTCTCTGGTAAAAGGTATTATGCAGACCTGCTTAAACATAGAAATGGGCTGGCGAGAAAAATTAGTGGCAAAATTATCTGAATCCACGGAAACCTTCGGACAATTCCAATCATGCTGTTCTTCAGCGCTTTTTATGGGAGCCATAAGATTTACCACTCCGATTGAACCATCTTCCAGAAACGGCTTGATTGCCATATCAATCATCTCTTTATTAATCATCGGCTCATCGCCTTGGATCATCACCACGATATCCACCTTCTCTCCCTTCTCCTCTTCTACCTTCAGAAGCGCCTCCGCTACGCGGTCACTGGCCCTCTTATGAGTGTCCTTTGTCATAACTACTGGAGCGCCAATGGAGATGGCGTAGTCGGCAATTTCTTGATCGCAAGTAGCGATGTATAGCTCTTTAAAAAGCGAGCTCTTACTGTTGTGATAAACATGGCCGATCATCGGCATGCCTAGAATCTTGGCCAAAGGCTTGCCGGGGAAGCGCGAAGAGCCCATCCGGGCGGGAATAATACCAATGATATTAAGGTCTTTTTCGGCCATAAAGCCAACAAATACTAACACTAAACTTCTATTAAATCAAGGTGTTTAATCAGGTCAAATTGTTTCTCCAAATCTCCGTATTTCCTTAAATTAAACGGGTTGGGATAGAAGGCCTCTTCCGGAGAAAGCTCCTTGAACTTCCCTGAAGCCAGATCGGCCCTGATGAAGAAGGCGTCGTGCCCGTGAGTGTCGCAAGCAACAAGAATATAGCCTTTTTCTTTCGAAAGTTTGGTTAGAGCGGTAAGCGAGGCTCCAAAAAATAAAGGATGTTCTTTGGGGTTGAACTTATGCTCCGGCTGATATTTCTGAGTCACAGAACGCAAGCCAAAAGAAGAATTGTATTCTAAGACCACTACCCTCGGATTAACTCCACTGATCGCCTTCCAAACCCAGTAGTCATTGCCGTCTATATCGATAGAGAGTAGATCTATTTCTCCTCCCTCTAAAGTTTCATTTATGTTCTCCGCCGTGACAAAAGAATGTATTACCTCGACTTTGTAATCTTTGAAGAATTCCCGAGCGCTTTCCACCCAACTCTGGTTGGCATCAATCAAGAGTCCCGACCAGCCGAAGTTTCGCGCCAGATTGGCGGTATTGCATTCGCGCCCGTCCTCTACCCCCATTTCCACAAAAGTTCGATTGGTAACGCCGATTTTGGAAAAAATATAAGCCAAGATGCCATCGCCGCCGTGTTTGGAATAGACTTTGAATTCGCTGTTTCTAAAATTATCTTTCTGGTTTGAAGCGCCCAAGTCAGAATAATGCGTAATAAAAAGATGCTTTAACCTCTCCTCAAGAATATTAATCTTCTCCGGATAAAAAAGGGTGAAGAATTTCGCTGGCAGGATTCTCTTAACAAAGTCTTTCATAAAAAGTTAAGTTTTTCTTGCCACAATATATGAATGGGTAAAGAAGTGAGAATCATCTTTAGGAAACAGTTGCCACGACCATATCATCATTTGGTTCAAGATGATAAATATCCATTTGCGTAAATGCTTTTTATTCGCGGCGTATTCCTTTAACCTAGTCCTACAATATAACCCTAAAAACGAAAACAGATTCCCGACCAAACTAGATTCAATAATTTCAAAACCGGCTTTTTTGAAATAATATTCGAGGCCAGCTGGAGTAAGGCGATGGTAATCGCTTGGGTTTCCGTGTAGTGGAAAAAGAAACGGTATAGTTGCCATAGCGTGACCTCCTTTCTTTAATACTCGATACAGTTCAGAAACTACTGCATCCGTATCGTCTATATGTTCGAGAGCTTCAAAACAAACCACAGTATCGAAGCTGAAATCTGAATTGCTTAATTTTCTAGCATCATCGTGGAAGTCGGCTACATTAGAAAATAGATCAGAAATAAAGTATTTTTGAGCGTAGGGCTCAAGTATTGTCTTCCACCTTCCCTCTCCTCCACCAACATCTAAAACCACTCCATTAGTGTATTGAGGCACTTCTCCTTTAATGAATTTATGAATAGTTTCCATATTATTGTATTAGGAGTTTGTCCTCAGGCTCTTCGACGGGTGATAGAGTCCAGTCCATGCAAGAAATTTTTTAATATAGGACTTCATATGCTCTTAGATATTCTCGTATTTTATCATTCAAATTGAATTTAGCTTCAATCCTGACCCTGCCCGCTTGGCCGAAGCTCGTAGCCTTGTCTTTATCATTGAGAAGCTCTCGCACTTTTTTCGCCATCTTTTCCGTATCGAAAGGATCAAGAACAAAACCGGTAACACCATCAATTACTGCCTCTTTGGCTCCACCATAA
>DASRUQ010000001.1:0-4237 GCA_035655355.1 Minisyncoccota bacterium | reverse complement strand
TATAACAACAAGCACAGCCGAAACAGCTACTATAAGCAACGAACGAGATTGATGTGCCGGCAAAACTACGTTAGTAGTGGCCCCTGGGGTTGAAACAGCTTTAGGAGGATTAAAAACCGGCGCCTTAGTGAAATCAGCGGGCTGGAAAGTAGTTGGCTTAGCCTCGAGCCCTCCGGTTGATTTCAGGGAAGAGAGGTCGCTGGCCATAGTTCTGATGCCAATGTCAGGTGCCGGGGGCGGAGGGACCGAAGAAGAAGTCCTGGCGGAAAAATTAGGAGGAGTGGCAATGGGAGTAGTCATGGGCGGAACTTGTGGAATCGGAGGCGTTATGGGAATAATTGGGCTTGGCGCAACTGGAGATATTGGCGGAACTACCGGCGGAGGCGGGGGAGGTACGGAAGAACTCGCGGGCGTTACGGCGGGCGAGACCGGCGGTTTATATTCATTATTATCCGGCAAAGGAGCCGGACCTTGTAGATTATCTTGGTTACCGTTCATATTGGTTTAATTATACACCCTTAGCCCCGCAACAGCACGTGTGGATAACTAATATCTAAGCGGTATTAGCTGCCGCCGACTCACTCGCCAGATATAAGCGGAGCTTATCCTTGGCTCGTTGCCAGCGGTAAGTAAATTTACAATTGTTTAATAGAAAGTCCTATCTTGCCGTTGTCGGTTTTAATAACTTTAGCCTTAACTACTTCGCCAAGTTTTACTATGTCGGTTACTTTTTCCACAAACCCGTTTCTGAGTTCGGAAACATGAATCATTCCGTCCCGGCCTCCTCCCAGATCAACGATAGCGCCGAAATCCAGAATTTTTATGATTGGCCCTTCTATAATTTCTCCGATCTCAAATTTTTTAACGATGTTTTTAACTTCGGCTAAGGCTGCTGCGGCAGATTCTTTGGAACCGGCGATATAAACCAGCCCAGTCTGCTCTATATTAATAGAAATAGCTCCCGTGCGGGCAACAATATTGTTAATTATTTTACCGCCCGGGCCGATGACTTCTCCGATTTTTTCCGGGTCAATATTAAGAGTAAGAACGCGAGGGGCATACTCTGAGAGTTCTGCCTTAGGAGATTTGATGACGCTATCAATAAAATCTAAAATATGCAGCCTAGCCTGCCTGGCTTGTTCAAATGATTTTTCTAAAATTTCAAAACTCACTCCGTCAATTTTCACGTCCATTTGAATAGCGTTAACGCCCTCCCGAGTGCCGGCTATTTTAAGATCCATGTCACCGTAGTGGTCTTCCGGCCCTTGGATATCGGTTAAAACCTTGTAGCCCTCTTCGCCTATCATCAAACCCATAGCTATGCCGGCTGCCGGCTTTTTGATTGGGACTCCGGCATCCATCAGGGCCATAACGGAGGCACAGACGGTAGCCATAGAAGAAGAGCCGTTAGAAGAGAGAACTTCCGAAACGACTCTAATGGTGTAGGGAAAATTTTCTTTATTGGGGATTAAGGGGCTGACGGCTTTTTCGGCTAAAGCGCCGTGGCCGATTTCCCGCCTATCGGGAGTCCCAACTCGGCCGGTTTCTCCGACGGAGTAAGGCGGGAAGTTGTAGTGGAGCATAAATCTTTTATTGCCGGACTGCTCCATAGTTTCAATGAGCTGTTCCGAACCGGGAGCGGCTAGCGTCACAACTCCCAAAGCCTGCGTGTTCCCCCTTACGAAGAGCGCCGAACCATGAGTCCGCGGCAATAAATTTGTTTCTCCATAAAGTTCCCTAACTTCATCCAGCTTCCTGCTATCCGGGCGCAGATCTTCTTTTAATATCTTCTCGTGCACCATAATATCAACTGCTCCTTCAAAAAGGTAGTTAACTGTAGCCTGGTCGGCTTCGATGACTCCGGATTCCTTAAGGTAAGTCTTTAGAGCTTCTTTAACTTCCGTAAGATTAGCTTCTCTTTCGGTTTTGCCTTTGACATAGATGGCTTTCTCCAGCTTACCGGAGAGAAAATCACCAACAGCTTTTTTCAAATCCGCCGGAGGTTCTTTTAAATTAATATCTATTTTCTTACTGCCAACTTCTTTTTGTAATTTTTCCTGGAAATCAAGAATTTTATCTATTTCTTTTGAAGCGAGTTTGAAAGCTTCCATAATTTCGCTTTCTTTAGCATCGTCGCCGCTAAGCTCAATCATATTGATCTTACCCCGGGATCCGGCTACAAAAGTTTCAAATTCAACTTTACCTTTGGCGAGTTCGCTAAGCTTAGGGTTGATAACAAGCTGGCCGTCAATTTTGGCTACTTTAACTCCCCCTACCGGTCCTTTCCAAGGAATATTGGAACTAAAAATCGCGGCCGAAGCTGCGTTAAGAGCCAATAAATCTGGATCGTGTTCTTCGTCAAAAGAAAGAATAGTGACTATAACCTGGATATCTCTTCTCGTTCTATTATCAAATAAAGGACGAATGGCGCGATCTACGAGACGTCCCGAGAGAATCGCCTCATCTGATGGCTTACCCTCTCTCCTCAAAAAACGACTGCCTAAGATCTTACCCACCGCGTAGAATCTTTCTTCATAATTAACGCTTAAAGGCATGTAGTCTATATCTCTGTCCTCTCCGCCTACCACAACAGTAGCTAAAACAGTAGTGTCTCCATACTTGCCGATAACAGCGGAAGCGGCCTGCTCCGCAATTTTTGATACTTCTAACTTTAAGATTTTACCGCCAACCTCTGTTTCAAAAGATTTTCTCTGCAGTTCCATCTATTTAAATTTATTACTTCTTTGTTTTCTTAAAAACTTTGAAAACAACTCCCGGAGTTTTACCCAAATCTATGAAAGAATCAGCGGTCTCTTCTAATTTAGAAGAAGCTGTCCTGTCAAAAGCTGCTACTTCCACAGTCCTGCCCAGACCCCACTTTAAATATTCAACCAAAGGAATAAAATCGCCGTCACCGCTTACTATAATAACTACATCCACTAAACCGGCCATTCTGATGGCATCAACGGCAAGCCCCACATCCCAGTCGGCTTTTTTCATGCCATCCGGGAAAATCTGGATGTCTTTAATACGGAGTTCTATGCCGGCATTGTTCAGGGCGTCAAAAAAAGCGCCCTCGCCTGTAGCGGGATCGCTTTTAACAACATAACCCAAAGCCCGAACAAGACGCCTGCCGTTAACAAGACGCTTTAAGAGATTGTCAAAATTGACGCGTCCGCCATATAAGTTTTTAGCGGAATGATAAAGGTTCTGGATATCAATGAAGACTCCAACTCGCTGTTCCTTGTTAGCTTGCATGACAGACATTATCTCTTAAGACCAAGCTTTTTGATAAGCTTAACGTAACCCTCCGGAGAATTAATGGAGAGGTATTGCAAAAGCTTCCTTCTCTTGGCAACCATACCCAGAAGGCCTTTCCTGGAGTGGTTATCCTTGGGATTCTTCTTTAAATGGAGGGCTAATCTTTCCATTTCCTTACTGATAACAGCTACTTGTACTTCAGCGGATCCAGTGTCTTTATCATGAGCTTGATGCTCTTCAATCACCCTTTTCTTTTGTTTAGTAGTTAACATTTACCCCAATTTAGCAGATTTGGCTTGCTTTGTAAAGATGGTTTAGCTCGTTTTTAGTGTCGCATAATATTGCTTAGACAACACGAAGCTTTCGTATCGTCAAAGCACAGAAGATTATGTAACAGTATAACTGTCGCATAATCTTCTGTGTTACAACTTGAACATTTCTAATGTCGTAGAAGACAAAATATTATGCAATAGTCTATGTGTCGCATAATATTTTGATGTATAATACCAGGCGTGGATGTACAGAAAATCATAAAGGACTACTTAGACTACCTGGAAGTGGAGAAAAACCGCTCTCCCTTGACGCGCAAGTCCTATGAAAGATGCCTCAAAAAGTTTGTCCAGATTTCCGGAGTTAAAGAAGTTGGTGATATTACCGAGCCGGCTATTAGGCAGTTTAGGGTAAAACTCGCCGACATGCCTGGCATCAAGAAAGGCACGCAGGCTTATCACATCATAGTTATAAGAAATCTTCTGAAGTATCTGGCTAAGCGCGGCATCACCGCTGTTTCGGCAGATAAGATTGAGTTGCCTAAAGTTCCCCAGCGTCAGATTAGCGTCTTAGAATATGCCGATCTAGAGAGACTGCTGGCCGCTCCTAAAGGCAACGACCTAAAGAGTTTAAGAAACCGGGCCATATTGGAAACTTTCTTTTCCACGGGCCTTCGTATTTCCGAGCTTTGTTCTATGGACAGGTT